>JAFEBR010000324.1 GCA_018242565.1 Planctomycetota bacterium
CGCACGGATGAGGGCGTGTTTTATTACGCGATGGAGTATCTGGACGGGATTGATCTGCAGGCCCTGGTGGAGAAATACGGTCCGCAATCGGAAGCCCGGGTCATTCGAATTCTGCAGCAGATTTGCGGATCGCTGTACGAAGCGCATTCTCTGGGATTGGTGCACCGCGATATCAAGCCCTCCAATATCATGCTCAACCGGCGCGGCGCGGAACCCGATGTCGTCAAAGTTCTGGACTTCGGGCTGGTCAAAGCGATCGACGAGGGAAAGCAGGCCTCCCAAACGTCTTCGGGGGGATTGACGGGAACCCCGTTGTATATGTCACCCGAAGCGATTCAGGCTCCGGGTACGGTCGACGCCCGGAGTGATCTGTACGCCGTGGGTGCGGTGGGCTATTTCCTGCTGACCGGGCGACCGGTCTTTGAGGCCAGCGGCATCGTCGAATTATGCCAGCAGCACCTGGTGAAGATTCCGGATCCCCCGTCGCAGCGAGCAGGGAAGCCCGTCTCCGCCGAACTGGAAAGTGCATTGCTGGCCTGCCTGGAAAAGTCTCGAGCGAAACGTCCACAAACCGCGCGCGACCTGTCCCTGCTGTTATTGCGGTGTGCATCCGCGACGGCCTGGTCGATTGAAGACGCCGATGCCTGGTGGGGCCGTTACGAACGAGACCAGGATCGTGCGGCCGTTTCGCCGGATATCACGCAGTCAAAGTCAGAAACGCCCACCGCCACGGCCGCCTATGGAAAAACGCAAATTGGTGATTTTCCCTCGTAACCCGGGTCGATTTATAGCGCCACGTCTGCCCGGATGTCGACGTTCCACAAGTTGAGCCTGCGTTACTGGTCGGAGCACCGCAACTCGTGTATCGTCAAACGAGAGTTTTCGATCACAAACGGGTCTCTGGAACTGAGGAAAAAATGTACCGCTATTGGCTGAGCGCAGTCTGTTGGTTGTTCCTGACGTCGGCGGTCCCGGCGGCCGAACCGGCGGTGGCCGATATTCTCGCCAAAGCCGTGCAGTCCTTGGGGGGCGAAGCCAAAGTCGCTAAGGCGATGACCTGTCGCTATGAAGCCCAGGGAAAAATTGTCCTCGGTAATTTTGAGGGAGCCGCTCAGATCACGGTCACGATGGACGGATTAACCCGTCGGCGTGCCGAATTCGAAGGTGAGTTTGCCGGCAATCGATATCGTGGCGTCACCGTGCTCAATGGCGAGAATGGTTGGCGAAAATTCGCGGATATGGGCTCTCCGCTGGATAAAGAACTGCTGGCGAATGAAAAGCGTCTGGTCTACATGCAACAATCGCTACTGACCCTGGGCCCTCTGCGGAATCCCGCGTTTCAGGTGACGTTCGACGGTGAGGAACTGGTCAACGCCAAGCCGGCTCTGGCGCTGCAGGTCCAGGGGCCTGATCAGAAGGACTTCAAGATCTGGTTCGATAAGGTAAGCGGCTTGCCGGTCAAACTTGTGGGCCGTGTGCTCGAACCACAGGGGGGACTCGTGACCCAGGAAACCACCGCGGGTGACTACCAGGACGTGAACGGGTGGAAATATGCCCGCAAAATCGAAATTCGGCGGGATGGCCAGCCGTTCGCCATTTATCAGGTCTCAACGTTTACGGTTCTGGAAAAGGTCGATCCACAGATTTTTGCCGAACCCGAATAAGTCTGGGGTCGGCGCTCGGTGAACCGAATCAGAGCCTGACCTTGGCCGTGTGGTCGGCAGCCCGGCGGTGACTCAGATGCACGGCGTGCGTTGGGATAATGCCTTGCCAGCACAGACGGCAAACGCTGGCAAGACGAAATGCGTCCCAACCCGCAGTCAGGCGTGCTTCACTTTTGACTCAACGGAATGACGCCATCCCAGTCGGCCGGAGGCAGGTTCTGGTAGTGGCCCATGAACCGCAACAGAAACTGACTGGGGCCATCGGTTTCCGGCATTTTCCGGAGCAGAACGAACGCCCGTTGCCAATCGCCAGTCCTCAATGATTCGACCGCAGATTCAAAGGTCTCAATCTGCTCATCCGAGAGGATGCCTTCGGCCGCCAGGCCGGGCAGCAATTCGCTGATCACCAGCGAGGTCTCCATACCGGCCGGGCGGACACGCCCGATCTTACGCACGCGGGCCTCGGTGCGCGAGACCGACGCGCGAATCGTATCGGCCGTCGGTTCGTCGACCAGAATGCGAACTTGAAATTGTTTCGTCAGCCCTTCAAGCCGTGAACCCAGATTGACCGGGGGACCAAACACACCAATTTTGGCCTGCTCCATCGAACCGATACGGCCGGCAATGGCGCGACCGTGTGCGACCCCGATGCCGACTCGAAAATCCTTGAGAGGGTGATTGGGCTTCAAAGTCGCTTCGGCGAACGATTTCTGAATGGCCAGCGCGGCCTGGCAGGCTGGAATGGGCCCATCATTCAGCGAAACGGGCCAGCCCCAGAATCCCAGCGCGGCGTCCCCCTGAAAATCAGAAATGATCCCGTCGTATTTGACGATGGCCTGCGTCATCAGGCCGAGCGCATCGGTGACTCGGCTGAGCAGTAATAATAGGCCACTATTCGAACGCTCGGTCATCTTCGAAAAGCCGCGGACATCGCAGAAGAGCACTGTGATGTCGCGTTCACTCGGTTGCAGGAGTTGTTGGGCCGATTCGGCTGTCAACGTTTCCAGGACATTGGCCGAAAAGAACTGACTCATGTTCGCCTGCATCTTTTCCAATTGGCGAACCTGACGTGTGGCACCGATGAACTCGGCCATCATGTCGATGAGCTTCAGATCGCTCTTCAGATCGTCGGCGGTGATGTCGTCTTCCGATTCTCCCGAGATATACAGGCACCAGCCCCGACAGGCCTCATTGGTGATGGGGGTACAAATCGCCCAGTCGAGGTTGGAAAACCGGGTGAATTTGGCGTTGAACGCCGAGCCACTGCCTGACCAGATCTGTAACACACTCCGGGCTTTGGTCAGTGCACTGGCAATCATCTTCCGGCTGGGCTGAAACCGGTCCGCAAACGAATTGCGGCTGTCCCACCGCATCATGGTGGGGGGACCCGATTTCAGGCAGTTCATTTCCGAATCGCAGATCACGGCGACGACTTTCGAATTCGGTAAAGCCTCGAGCAGGAGTGACGCCAGCTTGTGGGCGAAGTCTTCGTCGGTCTTGGAATTTGCCAGCAACTTGGGGATGCGCGCTGTCAGCCCAAGTTGTCGATCCGGGTCGGCAAATGGAATCTGCTGCAGTTCGACGCTTCCAAAAACTTGCTCTTCCAGAAGTTCAACGTCAGAACTGGCAATCTCGACCGGTGCCGACAGACGAAATTGCGTATCACCAATCTGAAAAGTTTCGCCATCGCGAATCGCAAATTCGGGGGTTGGCTGCCGGTTCAGGTAGATCGGATTGCGGGCTGTCTGCAGGCATTTGACGACCAGTTGGCCATTTTTCCAGCAGAGCTCGGCATGTTCCCGCGAGATCATCATGTCCCAGGGAACTCGCAAACCTTGTCGGGGGGCCCGGCCAAGAATCACGACCTCACCTTCCGGAAGCGGCTTTTGCCAGCTTTCGTGCGGTCCTGCTCCTTTGGCGTGAAGGTCGGCCATTAAAGAATACCCACAAATCTGCCCAGTTCAGCACGGCTGCCAAGCGGTGAAACCCCAGTCAAATCCGTTGGCGCGTATTTCCCGAGACTTGAATTAAACAGGTGTTTGTGGCCCGATGCAAGCCACGACGATCCATCCAGGGGCCGAAAATGCGATGGCTGGTGTCTTGCAGAATTGGACTCGATCGCGGACTGGGGCATCCAGAATTGGTCTGCAAATCGTTGCCGTGAAGCGGTTTGAAACAGGCTGAATCGACTGCCACGATTCCCGGCACCTGGGCCAGCCCGTGGACTGTACGACAGTCAGATTCGGGGGGCTGGCTGCAATGGTCCGACATCCAGCTTGGCGCGGACTATTCTGCGGGTGTCTTCGGCGAGCTTCGCCCATAATGTGGCACGACCGGCAAACACGCTGATCAGGTTGTCGACCGGCGGAACGTGGCGCGCATGGTCAATCACGGCTGGCCAGATGTCGCGGCCCGCCTCGATCTGGTCAAATCGCAAAGCCTGGGCCGTGGTTCCTGCCCAGAGCTGCAGTGAATCTGAGCGGCTGATCTGGTCCGGGAAAAACTCGTCAATTGTCTGCTTCAGACGCTCGACATGCTTGGGGATCGGTAAGTCATCGGCAGTCGAAACACGTTCCCATTGCGTCGAGCCGAATACCGAAGACGTGCCATGTGGCAGGTGGTTCAGGCCCCCGGCGTCGGGGATGCAAAACGGTGTCGGTCCAATCATGGGCTGGAGCGCGGCGAGATGCGACTTGAGGCGAATTAACTCAAAGTCCGCTTGACCTCCCGGACATTGCTCCAGGAACTCGCTGCACATGTCCAGGCCTGAGCTCCCGCCCGCCAGGATAACCATCTGTCCGTAAATCACTTCGCCGGATGAGGTCACCACTCCGTAGATGCGCCGGTTCTCGATCGGCAGACACCTGGCAGGTGTGCATGCCCGAACTTCCACTCCGGCAGCCTGGGCGGCGGCGGCCAGACGAAACAGCAGGTGGGAGGTGCGAATGGCACGATCCGGTAATTGAAACGCGTATCGAATCCGGGTGGTGTCGAGTCCCGTCAAGCCGGCGCACGCCGAGTTGATGGGTATGCTGTGCCAGGGAATGCCGGCAGCCGTCCAGGCCTGCGTCCAGCTTCCAACATCCGCATCATCCCGGCTGAAAAGATACAGCATCGGAGAGGCATCGGGTTCGATGCACTCCGGGCAAAACCGTAACGTCTGGTCGAGTGCGGCCATGCAGGCGCGGGCATACGGGGGAGTATCCAGAGCGAACAACGCGCCGCTGTGCAGCCAGCCCTGATTCCGTGCCGAAGCCGCGCTGCCGAGTTCAGAGGCCTCTAAGAGGATGACGGGAAAGCCGGCCTGGGCCAGTCGCATCGACACCGCCAAACCGGCGATGCCACCGCCTACGACAATCACCCGACGGCTGATGTCTGCTGCACTCATGATGTCGGTCCTGGGGGTCTCCAGAATCGCGTGTTGGACGCGATCTACCGCCATTTCATCATACGCCACGGTTGGTCCTTTGAATACGGCAAAACCCGCACGGTGCTGGGAGGCGAGAGAATAGGAGCTTGCAGTGCTCGGGAGAAATGCGTGGTGTGGAATCGTCTTTCCGCAGATTCGTGAATTGCCTAAACTCACCTGCATGAAAGGTGAACACTTGGTAGTTCGTTCTGTGGTGTGTTTCGTCCTGGTGCTATGCGCCTGGGGAACTGCCCGCGAAGCACTGAGTCAAACTCGCGGGCGATCATCAAAGCGTCCTCGTGACGTGGCCTCGTTCCGCAAGCAGTACGCGGAGCTGCACGAGAAATACGCGAACTCTTTATTGGAACTGGCCAAAGTCTGTGAAGAGAAAGGGCTGGCGGATGCGGCGGCACAGGTTCGAGCCTATGCCGAACCCGTGGATACGACCGAATTGCGCCTGTTGCCGTTACCACGCGAAGTTGCGCCGTCGATCAAGCCGGATGCCGATCCTGATGAGCGCTACTGGCGTTCCCAGTTGAAAAATCGACAGCAGGATTACGCAAAAGATCTGTACGCCTTGTCGCGTAAGGCGCTGCAGAATGACCATGTCAGCTTCGCCCTCGACCTCGTGCGCGAGATACCGCTGCACGACGGCGATCACATTGCCGCCCGGCGGATTCTGGGATTCGTCCGCAGCGGCGATGAATGGATTTCGGCCTTCGAAAAGGAGATGCGTCGCCAGAAAAAGGTCTGGACCGACGAATTC
>JAFEBR010000325.1 GCA_018242565.1 Planctomycetota bacterium
ACTCTGGGGCGATGATGCGTCGTGCCGATTGAGGGGGCCTGAAGTTCAGAGCGCACCCTACTGGGGACTGAGGTCGCCTTGTCGCAAAGAAGTTGACATTCCGCGACTTGGTGGCGACCGTGTGCCAGGGGCGGTCCCCTTGGCAGTGGGATTGATCGCCGAGGCTGAGCGACCGGGTTGGGGCCAGTGTGTGGCCATTCCGGAGCCCCCAAAGCGACACCGCCACAGGTCTCGAGGATCCGTGGCGGTGTGGTACCCAATTCTATTGAGACCAAGTCGACGCTTACGGCTTCTGGGCTCGAACTTCATGCAGGCGGGCACGGTACTTGTCGTACAGTTTCGTGTGCCGGCTTTCGGGAGCATACGCCTTGCCCGACACGATGATCGCCTTGTACTGGGTTGTTTCCTGCAGGGGTGAGCCGTCGCTGATCAAGATGTTCGCCAGTTTGCCCGCGGTGAGTGAGCCCATCTGGTGGTCCATCTGCAGGATCTTGGCGGCATTCAGCGTGACGGCTTTCAGTCCTTCGGCTTCGGGGAGTCCGTAAGCCACCGCCTGAGCGGCTTCGAACGGTGCATTCCGGCTGTTTGAGGCGCTGTAGCCGGCGGTCGAGGTGGCATTCGAGTGAATGGCGAACAGCACACCCGCTTCATGCAGTCGACCAGGGTTTGCGTACGGGGCATCAAACGGATCGTAGTCTTCCAGCGGGCGTGACATCACGGCGGAGACGATCACAGGGACTTCGCGCTTCTTGAGTTCGGCCGCGAGTTTCCAGGCATCGAGACCGCCGGTGATGACGATCTTCAGCTTTTCCTGCTCGGCGAAGAGCAGCGATTCGGCGATTTCCTTGCGCGTGTTGGCCTGCACGAAGATGGGCTTTTTCCCGTCGAGGTAGGGGCCGAGGGCTTCGTACCGCGGATCCTTGATGGGAGCCGGCGTTTTGGCCTCGGCTGCCGCCTTCTGTAGTTTCAGATAGGTCCGGCCTTCGTTCAGGAATTCCTTCAGTTGATCAATGCGGGGTTGATTGTCTTTCTCACCCGGCCAGTCGATCTGCAATCCCGCTTCATACGACAGGACCATCTCGGGAACCGTCCAGCCATCGGGCTTCATGATCGAGACCTGTCCGCAGATGATGCCGCCCGCGGGCCGAACCAAAGCGGCCGTGATGCCGCCGGCCCGGGTCACCGGGATCAATTCCGAATCGGGATTGATGGCGACACCTGCCCGCAGATCGGGTTGGAACAAACCGGCTTCGGCATAGTCGTGAGTTTCCTGGACCTTGCCGATTTCAATCAGCCCCAGGACCGTTCCGGCATCAATCAGGCCGGGGTACACATGCAGGCCGGTGGCATCGATGGTTTTGGTGCCGGCCGGAACTTCGACATTGTTCCCCACGGCGACAATCTTGTCGCCATGGACGAGCACGGTGCCCCGCTCGATATCGGGTTGATCGACCGGGTGGACTGTGCCACCCACGATGGCATAGCGGCGGTCGGGGGCGGGAGTCAGGTCGACGGTTTTGGCGCGGATTTCCGGGCTGGCAAACGTCAGTGGTCGGGGTTGGGCCGAAGCGGCCGCGGCCGCCGCCGACATCGCCGAGGGTTGCTTCTCGCGGATGAAGTACGGTTCCCCTTCGATCAAAGTCATTTCGCAGCGTGTGAACGCGTTGAGCGGATGGGCGGAGAAAATCGCGAGGTCAGCGTCTTTGCCCACTTCGATCGACCCGATCCGGGAATCGAGTCCCAGTTCGCGGGCCGAGTTCAGGGTGATCATCCGCAGGGCCACGTCGGGAGCGACGCCCCCGTAGCGTACCGTTTTGGCCGCTTCGAGGTACATGTGGCGGATCAGTTCGGCGTCATCACTCTTGAGCACCGAATTGGCTCCGGCTTCGTGCATCAGGGCTGCGTTGTAGGGGGTGGCGTCGAAGGCCTCCATCTTGTACGCCCACCAGTCGGCGAAGGTGCTGCAACTGGCGCCATGGGCCACAATTTCGGGAGCGACTTTGTACCCTTCCAGCACATGCTGCAACGACCAGACGCGAATTCCCAGGTCGGAAGTGACGCGGAGCAGCATCAGGATTTCATCGGCGCGATAGCAGTGGCAGTGAATGAAGATCTGGTGCTCGATGATGTCGGCCAGGGCTTCCAGACGCAGGTCGCGCCGCGGCGGCAACAGGGCCAGCGCCCCCGGATTGCCGCCGGCTTTTTCGACGGCTTTGCGGTATTCCATCCATTGCCGACGGTAGTCGACGGCTTCCATAAAGGCTCGGTTCAAGGTGGCTTCGACCCCCAGGCGGGTATTCGGGAAGCGCCCGGTCTGGAACTTCACATTTTCGCCGAGGGCGAATTTCACCCCCTGCGGGTTCCCCTGCAGGATCTGCTCACTGGAACGGCGTCCGAATTTGAGTTTGACAACCGCATCCTGGCCGCCGATGACGTTGGCCGAGCCATGGAGCAAGCGGGCCGCGGTGACTCCGCCTGCCAGGGCGCGATACGCCGAGGGGTCGTTGGAGCGCACAACATCTTTGACCCGAACTTCAGGAACCATCGAGGCGGTGGCCTCGTTCACGCCCCCCATTCCGTCGGCGAACATGATATGGCTGTGGGTGTCGATGATCCCTGCCATCACAAAGCGGCCCTTGGCGTCAATTACAGCCATGCCTTCATCGGGGTTCAGGTCACGGCCGATGGCCGCGATTTTTCCTTGACGGACCAGAATGCTGGTCTCGGGGAGTGGATCGCCTTGGGGGGGGAGGACCGTGCCCCCCTTGATCAGGACGTTGCCGCCGGTGGCGAGCGGATGCTGCAGGCGGTCGGCTTCGATTTCGGTCGGCAGATCGCCGGGGGCCGTCGTATCTTTCTTGTCAGGGGCCTTTTTGTCGGGTTCGGTTTCGAGTCCGATCGCGACGGCGTTGGGCTGAGTCGCCTCGGCGGGTTTCCGATTGGCGAGCCACTTGGCCGGGGCACCGAAGGCGGATTTCAAAGTGCCGGAGATCTTACCTTCGGCGATTTGTTCGGTGGTGCCGTTGAATTTCAATTCGATTGTCTGGGCGCCGGCACCGATCGCGACGACGAGTTCGATTTTCGTGCCATCGAGTTTGCCGGCGGTCACTTTGCCATCGCCGGACATGCTGCGGAATGTGCCCGCCAGGTTGTTGCCGGACTGAGTGAGTTCCAGAGTAGCAGGGACTTTGCCTTCGCCAGCTTCGATTTCGAGGATCCAGGTGCCGGTGAGGTTGATGGCGGGGGCGGCCGGAGTGCCGGCGGGGACTGCTTCGGCGCCCTTGTTGAATTCAAAGCGTCGGCCGTCGACAACGACGAACCGCACCTTGCTGCGTTCATCGTCAAACGGGCCATTGAGAATGGTGAGGTGGGCCAATTTGCCTGCCGTCAGGGTGCCCAGACGCTTATCGACGCCGAGCAGTTGGGCCGCATCGCGGGTTAGAGCCGAGAGGGCGGCCTGCCGTGGGAGGCCGGCAGCAATGGCTTGTCGAATTCCCTTGAAGAGATCGGCGGGGTTTTCGAGTCCTTCGGTGCTGAGGGCAAAGGGGATCTTTTCCTGGGCGAGCAGTTTCAGGGCGCCCACCGTCTGCTTCCATTTGTCGATCCGTTCGTGTTGCACACGCAGCGGATCTTTGGGGTTGGGGACCAGGTTGTCTGACGGTTTGTTGGGTTCCAGGGGAGGTTCGTTGCCCCAGTTGACCTGG
>JAFEBR010000326.1 GCA_018242565.1 Planctomycetota bacterium
GAGACCGATCCGGGTTCGGCGACCTCACGCGAGGAACAACCCCGCGGCGATGAAAATCGAGGAGACACTCGGGCAGCTCCCGCACAAGATCCCAATCGTGACGAAGACCGGGGCTCGGCCGATAGCCGCGAGTCGCAGCGGGCCGGCCAGAAAGGGGCGGATCAACCCGGTCGATCGGTAGACAACGATGAGGCTCTGCGGAGACTGCTGCAACGAGAACCGACGGCTGAGCAACCATCGGTCGACCAGGATTCGGCCCAGGAGAATCGAACGGGCCAGGATCAGGGGCAAACCCGACCAGAGGCCGGAGAACAAGGGGGCGGGGAGGGGCAGACTGGTCAGGGAAACAAGGCCCAGAACAAACAAGCCAAAAACAAAGACTCTGGGGCCGATGAAACCAGTGAAGACCGTCATTCGTCGACGGGCACCGAGTCGGGAAATCAGGTTGGTGAGGGAGAAGACCAGACCCCGCCTGAAGGAACTGGCGATCAGGGGACCGGCAAGTCCTCTCAGGGGAATAAAGCAGGCCAGCCCCCGGCGAAGACCGCTCCGGACGCGAAGTCTCCGTCGGATCAGACCCAAAAGCCTGATTCGGACCGCGCTGCTGGGAATTCCGATAAATCCGACGATCAGCCCAACAGCAACCAACGTCCGCAGGGGAAACCGGCCGGCGACAAGAAACCGGGCAACAAGGGGTCGGGAAATACGGGCGGAAAACCTGACGAAAAGAACGAAAAGAAAACCGGAACTGGAAAGTCCAACCCGGCCGGGACAGAACCGAAAGCGACCGACAACCCGGATCCAGATCAGGGAACTCCGGCCGGTCAGCCTCCGACAGGGGACGTTCCGAAGAAGAACCAGCGTCCCCCTCAGCAGCCCAAGGGCGATTCCCAGCCAGAGGGCCAGGCCGACCAACCGGGGCAGTCGGGTAAGCGACCTCCCCAGGACAATGCCGCGTCTGCGGATGAAGACGCCGAGACCAAGCCCGGCGAGTCCGCTCCAAAGCCCGATCAGAAATCAAAAACTGGTCAGCAGGGCCAATCCGGGGGCGCGGGTGATGAAGGACAGGATCCGCAGGCGGACAAGCCCCAGGGGAAGAACAAGCCCGGTCAACAGGCGGGTGGCTCGGGCGATGATGATCAAGATGCCGCGGGATCGCCCGACGCGGGGGCCAAGAAGCCCGAACAGGGGACGAAGCCCAAGGCGGCCGATAAACCCGAGGTTGGTAAGGGGCAGCGTAATACCCCACCCGCGGCGAACAGCTCGGGTGAATCCGGTGGTGAGCAGGGTGATCAACCTTCGGATCAGACTGGACAAGGGGAAGGAAATGGCGAGGGCAAATCGCCCCCGGTCGGTAAAGGTCCTAAGAAGTCAGCCACACAAGGTGAGCCGGCTGATGCAGGCCAGTCTGCGGAAGACGATGGGACGGCCCAGGAGCGCGCCGCGACCGGCGATGAAGAAGGGGAGGCCGATGGCGACAATCGACCCGGGAATAAACCCTCAGCGCCGGCCAGCGATAAGGTCAAAATGAAAGAGGGCGCTCAGCCCGGGGCGAAAAAACCTGCGTCCGCCGATCAACCTCGGCAGCCCCAAGGAAAAAACCAGTCAGATGATCAAGGGGCCGCAGGCGCCACCGATGACGCCGAACCGACCGATCGTGCGCCTGATGGAAAATCGCCAACTGAGCAGGCCGGAAAACAGGATCAGTCTCGCTCTCCGAAAGGTAGTCCCCGTCGCAATGACGGCAGCGAGAAACGTCCCGGTCAACCCCCCGATGCCGGGAATCAGCAGATGAAAGGACAAGGGCGCGAAGGGGGACAGAAGTCCGATCAGCCTCAGGCGGGCGAGCAGGGGAGCAGCGCTGCCAGTGATCAGGGGAAAAAAGGAGCCAACAAAAATGGCCCCGGTGATCAAGGATTTGAAGCGGGGGATGCGACCCCAGCCGATGAACGGACAGGGCAGCCCGGCAGTCAACAACGTGGAAAAGGATCGCAATCCCGACCGTCCAGCGGTCAGGGTGGTCAAAAACAAGAGGCCGGTGGTGAAGACGCCGGAAATCAGGCGGAAGGCCCAGGTCGACAAGGTGCCAAGAAATCGGCCGGATCTCAGTCGGAGCCCGGGGAAAAATCGGGAGCCGAACCCGCTGGTTCCGATTCGGAATCGTCTGGGGACGCGAATTCCGCCAATTCGAAATCGGGCAAATCGGGGACACAACGTTCCGAGGGGAATTCCGGAAAATCCGCCAGTAATGCGGGAAGTGACGCGGCTGGAAAGCCTGGCGAGTCCAAACAGGCACAAGGCGGTCAGCCAGGAAGCAGTCAGCAGAAGTCGGGTGGTGGCATTTCGTCCAATCCCGGACCGGGGGCCCGTCCCGGCGGGGCCGACAGTGCTGACGCAGATGATGATCAGACGCCGCGAGACCAGGGTTCGGGCAGTGAAGCTCCCACCACTCCTGAAGACGAAGTCAATCTCGAGCATGCGAAGAAGGCGACCAATCTCGTCCTGCAGCGGCTGAAATCGAAGCTGGAACGTGGCGACGTCGACCAGGAAATGCTCGATGAATTCGGCTGGAAGGGAAAGCAGGACGTCGAGAAATTTGTGCGCTACCTGGAAGACAACCTGCAACAGGCCAGTGACGACTCGCCCGAGGCTCTGGCGCGGCGCATGCAGTTTGAGGAAACACTTCGCAATCTGCAGTTGGGTGGTGACACTCAGAAGCGCGCCGGCGGAGCTGGCAAGGCACGGACCATTCAGCAGATTGGAACAAAGAACACGCCGCCCCCTCGCGAATACCAGAAAATCTGGGAGTCCTACACACGCAGTCTCTCGAAAACCGGCGAGCGCCCCACCGGAGACAAAACTCCAGGAAAAGAGACCCCGAAAGAGAAATCCAAACAGCCCCGCTCGAAATAATCGTGTGCGGGACCCGTGGGTGGCCCGGTTGTTCTTGCGCTCGGCGAGTGTTTGTGGCGTCGTTGGGGCCTGCGACGCGTGCTGCACGGTCCTGCTCGTGACTCCAGGGGTGGCTGGAATCACGCTGTACTGGGGCCGTCGATCATCGCGATCGCGATCGAGCCTCGCGTGACTCCCGGGGCATTGGCCCAGTTTTTCGAGAGTAGCGCTTTAGGCCCGTCGCGCGCCTGCTATGATAACGGTCTCGGCCAGATTTTCCGCCGCCGGGCGGCTGCGTCGAGACTTCTCAGAGGAAGAGTGAACAGTGAGTCAGGCGACCCTTTTGGTCATACAGGGTGTTGATCAGGGAACCCGATTTGAAATCGAGTCCGACGAAGTCGGTCTGGGTCGTGGCGTCCATAATTCCATTCGAATCCACGATACTGAGGTGTCGCGCGCGCATGCGAAGCTTGTGCACAAAAGCGGCCGCTTTCAACTGCACGACCTCAACAGTTCGAATGGGACCTACGTGAATGGCAGCCAGATCAATACGCGTGATCTGGTCACGGGCGATGAGATTCAAATCGGTCGTACCGTTATGCGGTTCACTGCGGATTTGTCCCGTAATGAACAGGTAATGGTCGCAGATCAGGTCGCCCTGCTGGCCGAACCCGAGCCGGACCATACGGCGAATATTGTCGGGCAGGCCAGTCCACACGATGATCGAACGTTTGCCAGGCTGGCGACGGAGTCTGGCCGTGCCCAGACGGTGGCGAATCTGCAGGTCCTCTACCGGATTTCCGAAGAGGCCGTGCGGCCCTCAAATTCTGTCGAGCAGATGCTGGGGCGGATTCTGGAATTGACGATTGAAGTGACGGGCGCCGATCGTGGCTGCATCCTGCTGCGAGATCCCCAGACCCACGAAGTGTCGCCGCAGGTGTTTCGACATCGCGCGGGTTTGCGTGCCCCGGACCGCATGGGGGTCTCACGCAGCATCGTCGATTATGTCCTGAAATCTGCGCAGGGGGTCCGTACCAGCGACGCGCGGGCCGATTCGCGATTCGTGCCGGGCCAGAGCATCCTCGAAGGGGGGATTCGCGAGGCAATCTGTGCACCGATGCAGGGCCGTTATGATCTGCAAGGGGCCATCTACATTGATATCACAACCTCTCCCGAACGCATTTTGCTGGAAAACAGTCCCGCCGGTCGTTTCAACGAAGACCTGCTGCGACTGGTGGTCGCGATTGCACGGCAGTCGGCCCTGGCCGTTGAAGACAATCGGTATCAGTTGGCGCTGGTCAAAGCCGAGCGACTGGCGGCGGTGGGGCAGACGATCGCAATCTTGTCGCACCATATCAAGAACATTCTGCAGGGGGTTCGCGGGGGAAGTTACCTGATTGATCTGGGGTTGAAAGACCACAACGAAGACCTGGTTCGGAAGGGCTGGTCGATCGTCGAGAAAAATCAGGAGAAGATCTATCAACTGGTCATGGACATGCTCACGTTTGGAAAAGAGCGGCAGCCGAAACTGAGCCCGGCTGATCTCAATGCCACCGTGGGGGATATCTGCGAGTTGTTAATGGCGCGGGCTGCTGAATTGAAAGTGGCTTTGAATTTCGTTCCGGGAGCGACCGTGCCGCCGATGTGTATCGATGCGGAAGGAATTCATCGGGCTGTGCTCAACATTGTGGGAAATGCGCTGGATGCCGTGGAAGGACGCGACTCGGCCGAAGTGCGGGTCACGACCGGTTACGACCCGGAGACGAGCCTGGTGACCGTCTCGGTGGCCGACAACGGGCCGGGAATTGCCCCCGAACACCTGCCGCAGATTTTCAATATCTTCGAGTCGACCAAAGGGGCGCGCGGCACCGGGATTGGACTGGCGGTCAGTCTGAAAATTGTCCGAGAGCATGGCGGTGATATTCACGTCGAGAGCACGCTGGGAGCAGGGGCCACCTTCACACTGGAATGGCCCCTCATCGAAGAGCCTTCTGGTTCATAGAGAGCCGAGAGGCCGGGGGGGGCGGGATCTGCCCGTTCGATGGCTGTCATTTCCTCGCTCCCCAGGTGATCCACAGGGGCCAGACTGCGGGAAAAGTGCCTGAGCGAGTTCTGTCATCTTTTCCGCTATGGGCCGAAGTTTGTTAACATGCGGGGCAGGTGTGCGGCTCCTGTCGATTCCTCGAATCCCGATTTGTATGCTCATTCGTATCGGAAACGGTGCCGGTTTCTGGGGCGATAATCTCGACGCTCCCCGCTGTCTGGCGGAGCGGGGCGAACTCGATTATTTGACCCTGGAATATCTTGCTGAATTGACGCTTTCGATTCTGGCACATCAGCGATCGCGAAATCCGGAAGCGGGGTTCGTGGCCGATTTCCTGACCGTGCTCGAGTCGCTGGTGCCGGTCTTGCGGGCTCAGCCCCGTCTGAAAGTGGTGACCAACGCCGGCGGAATGTCTCCCGCACAATGTGCCCGGCAGACCGCTCGCATGCTGGCTGCCGCCGGTTTGGGCGACACACGCCTGGCCGCGGTCTCGGGAGATGACCTGCTGCCCCGACTCGACGGACTGTGTGCGGCCGGAGAAGAGTTCAGCAATTTGGATTCGGGACGCAAGTTGGCAGAGGTCCGACCGGAAATCGCCAGCGCCAATGCCTACCTGGGGGCTCGCGGCATCGTGGATGCCCTGGGGCAGGGGGCTCGAATCGTGATCACCGGACGTGTTGCCGATGCGTCCCTCACGGTCGGCCCGGCGATTCATGAATTTGGCTGGAGATGGAATGACTGGGACCGACTTGCGACAGCCACGGTGGCCGGCCACCTCATTGAATGCGGGGCTCAGGCGACGGGAGGGATGTTTTCGGGATGGGACAGCACGTTGTCGCTGCGAGAACTGGGCTACCCCATCGCGGTGCTTTCTGAGGCGGGTGAGCTGATGATCACGAAGCCCGCTGGCACAGGGGGAGCCGTTACGGTCGATACGGTTGCCGAGCAACTTGTTTACGAAATCGGCGATCCGCAGCATTACCTGACACCTGACGTGGACACCGATTTTTCGCAGGTGCAATTGCACGCTGCCGGTCCTGATCAGGTTGTCGTCAGCGGCGCCATAGGAGCTCCCGCACCACCCCGGTTCAAAGTGTCGATGGCATATCGTGATGGTTACATGGCAACGGGCACGCTTGTGATCTGTGGCGAGCAGGCGGGGGTAAAAGCCCGTCAATGTGCCGATTTGATCTTTTCGCGGTTGCGAACCGCCGGCGTGGTATTGCAGCGAACTCACGTGGAGTGTCTCGGTACTGGCGATACTTTGCCGGGAGTCTGGCCACGACGCGATGACGTTCAGGAAGTGGTGCTGCGAATCGCGGTGCATGACCCTGCGCGTGTTGCGGTGGAGCGGTTTGTGAGGGAATTTTCCCCCTTGGTCGGGTCCGGGCCGCCCGGCGTTACGGGGTATACCGGGCCGCGTGTCAAACCCTACCCGGTGTTTGCCTATTGGCCCACCACCGTTGCCCGTGACCACGTGCAGCCTGTCGTAGAAGTGAGTGATGCGAATGGCTGGATCAATGGGAATTCCGGTCGATAATCCTCAGACACAGAAACCAGTTCCGATGGCGGCCACAATTCGTTTAAAAGACATTGCTCACGCACGCTCCGGCGACAAGGGCAATCATGCCAACGTGGGGATCATTGCCTATACGACGGCAGGCTTTGAATTCCTCGGACGGTACTTGACCGAAACGCGGCTGGCGGAATTTCTGTTGCCGCTGCGGCCGAGGCAGGTCGAACGCTTCGAAATGCCCGGAATCCTGGCGTACAATTTTGTGTTGCGAGACATCCTGGCCGGCGGTGCCAGTCGGTCGCTGCGGACAGATAATCAGGGAAAAGTTCTGAGCCTGGCGGTGCTGGAAATGCCGATTCCAGCGCCCGCGAACCTGGATGCCATGCGCCGACCGGAATAAATGAAACGACTGACGCTTAAGATGCGCCTGACTCGATTCAATTGTCGGGTGGCGAAAAGGTGATTCGGCCGCGCTGGTCGGTGACGGTTACGATGACGGTCACGAGTCAGGTCGCCTAAGGGGACATTTTTTGACAGGAATCGCACACATGCCGACGTCTTTGGTTCAGTGTGAGGTCGTGCAGGGGGTGGCGACGGTCACCTTGAATCGGCCCGACAAGCGGAATGCCCTGACCCGTGAAATGCTGGCGGATCTGGTGCAGCACGTTCGTGAAATCGCGACACGGCCAGAGATTCGCTGCCTGGTTCTGAGGGCCCGCGGTTCCTGGTTTTGTGCCGGCATGGACCTGGGACAGATGCAGGAGACCGCTGCCCGGCCCGACGCACAGCAGATCTGGAAAGCCGACACCCAGATCTATCGGCAGGCTGTGCAGTCGCTGTTTGAATTGTCGATACCCACGATCGCCGTTGTTGCGGGGGGAGCCATGGCCGGCGGATTGGGTATCGTCCTGGCCTGTGACGTGGTGATCGCCTCGCGGGATGCCGTCTTTGCCCTGCCGGAGCCCAAGCGCGGAATTACCGCCGCGGTTGTGACCCCTCTGCTGCTGGCGCGCGTGGGTCTGGGGGCCGCGTCGTATTTGCTGTTGTCGGGAGAATCTTTCGAGGCCACCCAGGCCTTACAGGCGGGGGTGTGCCATCTGCTGACAGATGCCGAGCAACTCGAGAGTCGGGCCAGTCGGCTGGTCGAGGCCGTTTTGTCTGGTGCGCCGCAGGCATTGGCCGTCACGAAACGGCTGTTGCACGAGTGTGCCACCGGGGCGCTGGCGGCCCAGTGGGACCAGGCGGAACAGGTCTCAGCCGAGGCGCGTCAAACGGCGGAAGCGCGCGAAGGGCTGGCCGCATTCCTGGAAAAACGTCCACCCAATTGGCAGCGAACGCGGGAACCTTGAATCGCATGGCTGGCCTGCGGGAAACGGCAGCCGAACTCAGTTGGCTGTCGCAGGACCTAATAGCCCCAGCCGTTCAAATTTGGAGCGGCATTCATCCCGCTCGCGGCAACGGTTCAGTGACCGCCAGGTTTCATCCTGCACGGCCAGAAAGTCATCCTGCGAGTAATGCGCGCCCTGGCGTGGCCGGGCGAGCAGGCGCTGCATCACAGTGGTTTCCAGACGCGACAGGAACAGGCCCCCCAGTCGGTAGTCTGTGAAAGCTTCCCAGACCAGTGGGAACAGCGGTTTCACGATATTCTCGCCAATGGCGGTCGAATACTCGCGAATTTCCTGCTGGGCATGCGGATCCATGCGCAGTGACAGGAAGTGCAACAGATTGTGCAGGTCGATTTTCCAGTACGCCTCGGTGTAAGTCGACAGCGGCAGGTCCTTGCGGGCCTGTTCCCGGGCGACCCCGGCTTCGAGTCGTTTCTGATACACCTGTCGGGCGACGACGTGAAAGTGGTGTTCGTCCTGGCTGAGTTGTTCGCCGAGTGACGTCGGCACGGCACCGCCACTGCCTTGACGATTGGACTCGGCCTGGGTCCGCCATTCGTCGGGAGCCGTGCTTTGAGTGGAATCGATCGCGACCGAATAACGCGTGCTGTATTCGTTCACGGAAGCCGTCCGGTGACGGATCCATTGTCGCCAGCAGTCCATCGGCACCCGCACCAGGAACTTGATCTCGGCCATTTCAAACGGCGTCGTATGACGATGCCGCATGAGGTAGCGGATCAGAGTCCGGTCGTCGGAAACTCGTTTCGTTCCATCACCGTAGCTGACGCGGGCGGCCTGCACGACCGCCAGGTCATCCCCCATGCAATCCACGAGACAGACAAACCCGTCGTTGAGGACCTGGAATTTCTTCCAGCGCAACTCGTTGACAATCGTGGCGTTCGTCATGCTCGATTACAGGGGGGCTGGAGCCGTATCGCCTCAGGCCGAAGCCGGAGTCGCGGCCGGTTGGGCTGCGGGGGCGGGGGCGGGCTCAGACTTGGCATAGCCCGGTACATCAATCGCCGTGACGCGCACGCGAGTGTACTTTTGCGTGTGGCCGTTGTGGCGGATGTGTCCCTTGCGCCGGCGGAACTTGCCGATTTCCAGCTTCTTACCCTTGAACAGTTCATCGACGACTTCGACCTGGACGGTGGCGCCTTCGATCACGGGACGGCCAATTTTGCCGGACGTTTCATCACCGGCGGCCAGAATACGGTCAAAGGACAAGGAATCACCCGTCTTGGCCGATTCGCGGTAGTCGATTTCGAGGCGGTCTCCGGCCTGAACTCGATACTGATGGCTGCCGTCTTCGAAAATCGCAAACATGAACTCGCCTCTTACTTTCTAAAATGATCTTGTGCAGCAACGCGACCCGCAAACGCAGGTCGCTAACTGGTGTTTTGTTTCAGGCCTCTGGAGTGCTGGTCCGCACGGGGGGTGACTCCCAGGGGGCTCAGCATGATAACGAATCAGCGACCTGATTTCGAGTGTTCCGATCCGCCAATTTTCAGCTCATTGCTGTTGGCATCGTAACATCGAATCTGCAGGTGTTCCGGGCCGAATTCCGCTCGGGAATTGATATGAATCGTGACGTTGTTTTCGTCTTCGAAAC
>JAFEBR010000327.1 GCA_018242565.1 Planctomycetota bacterium
GCAGGAAGATCCGGCAGAAGCACTGCAACTCGTGGAGTTGACGCACCATTAAGCTGGCTCCGACTCGCGGGGCGAATTGGGCCCCGCGGGAAGACGCTTGTCGTTCCGGAGACCATTTGAGTGGCCGGACGTGCCCGGCGAGCTGATGCGTCGAGGTCGCAGACGTCGCTGGCGATTTCAGTAGAAAAACTGTGTTGGCATAGCCCGGAATGCTGCGTGCGACGCTGCTGCATTTCGAATAATTATGTGCCGCATTCGAAGACGAAATTTGTTTATCCATTCGCGGTTCTCAAAGCCGAGAAACTCGCGAATTCAGAGCGAAATCGGGCACTTATTTTGATATCAGTGGAAGCGTTGACAGCGTGGCGGAAACGGTTCGCGGCGAGTCGCGACAGTACCTTGTACAATCGCATTCGGCACCCTATTCTTCACGCAACGCAGGCCCAGATGGGGAAGAACAAGTAGATGGCGACAATCACCGTAGATGGTCAAGAGATTCAGATCGACGACAGTGAACGGCTGAACCTGATTCAGGCGGCTGATCGGGCCGGTGTGTCCATCCCTTTCTATTGTTGGCATCCGGGCTTGTCGGTCGTCGCCAGTTGTCGCATGTGCCTGGTTGAGACCGGTACGAAAAACAAAGAGACCGGCGAAGTCACGATGATGCCCAAGCTGGTGCCGGGGTGTCAGACTCCCGCCAAAGATGGCACGGTCATCGTCACCAACAGTGCCAAGGTACGGGCCAATCAGAATTTTGTGCAGGAAGGCATTCTTCTCGACCATCCTGTCGATTGTCCGATTTGTGACCAGGCCGGCGAATGCTGGTTGCAGGACTACTACTTCAAGCACGGCCATCAGGAGCGGCGGGCCGACGTCCGGCCTTTCACGAGCAAACGCCGTGAGATGGGGCCGCACGTCACTCTGTTCGCCGATCGTTGCGTCATGTGCAGTCGCTGTGTGCGCTTCACCCGCGAAGTGTCTGGCGGTGGTGAATTGCAGATCGTCGATCGCGGCAGCCATGCCGAAATTGACATCTTCCCGGGTTATCCGTTGGCCGATCAGATGTCGGGCAACACCAACGATATCTGCCCGGTCGGGGCTTTGTGCTCCACCGATTTTCTGTACCAGCAGCGCGTGTGGTTTCTGGATGCACAGGACTCGGTCTGCTCGCGATGCAGTACCGGTTGCAGTGTCCAGTTGCACGTCCAGCAGAACAAGCTGTACCGGATTCAGCCCCGCTACAATCCCAATGCCAACGACTGGTGGATGTGTGACATTGGTCGCTACGAGAATGATTACGTCTCGGCTCCCGAACGCTTGACATCGATCAAGCAGCGCACGGGCGACAAGTTTGCGGACCTCTTGTGGCCGGAAGGTCTGCGAGCGATTCACGAGGCCCTGACCGGGGTGGCTGCCAAGAACGGCGGCGAACGCCTGGTGTTCGTATTGTCCCCCTTCCTGACCTGCGAAGAAGCCTATCTGCTGGCGACCTACGCGCGAACGATCGCGCCAACGGTTCAATTGGCGTTGGGGAAAGTGCCGGTGGTCGGTCAGGATGAAAAGTTCAAGTCGGGTTTTACCATTCGGGCCGAGCGCTGTCCGAATCGTCGCGGCGTCGAAGAGGTTTTGCGGCATTTTCAAGGGTCGATTCTCGATTGGGATGGTCTTGTCAAAAAGACGACGGCTGGAGAATTTACGGGTGTCTATTTGACCGCCAATTATCCCGGTCCCTGGATCGACGAGGCCGAGGTGGCCGCGTTCGAGCGGGTCGACCTGCTGGTCGTTCAGGACATTCTCCCTTCGCCGTTGGCGCGAAAGGCGCAATACGTCGTGCCCGGTGTG
The DNA here is from genome assembly GCA_018242565.1 of Planctomycetota bacterium. GTDB lineage: Bacteria > Planctomycetota > Planctomycetia > Planctomycetales > Planctomycetaceae > JACQFH01. The sequence continues at coordinate 1,843 of JAFEBR010000327.1, forward strand.
ACTGCGGTGGAAAAAGACGGCAGCTACGTGAATCATGCAGGGTTGCTCCAGACGACGACCTGGGGTATTCGCCCTGCCGAGGGAGCCCATGTCGACGGACAAACGTTTGCTGATCTGCTGGCTCGCAAGGGGCTCTACCAGGCCGATGCGGTGCTGGCGGAATTGGCAGGGGCCATTGGCTTTTTCGCCCGTGCTTCGGGGGGAGTCCCCGAAGCCGGTTTGAACCTGGTGACGGGCACCGAAAAGTCTCCGAAAACAACGGCGTTGGGAACGGTCACGCATCCCCTGCCGACATTCCGTAGCGTGGCATCTGAAATGCTTGAAGTGGAATAGTCGGGCGCAACACACTTAAGACCACGAAACGTTGAATTCCTGATATGCAAAGCTGGTTGGAACCCCTGATCAAGACGGCCCTCGTCATCGGCGCCCTGCAAGGCGCGGTGGCGTATCTGGTGCTGGTCGAGCGCAAGGTGGCCGCATGGATCCAGGATCGCCTGGGGCCAAACCGCGTGGGGCCCTGGGGGCTGTTGCAGCCGCTGGCTGACGGGCTGAAATTCATTCTGAAAGAAGAGATCATCCCGGCGGGTGCCGACAAGGTGCTGTTTTTGATTGCACCGGTGCTCATTCTGGCGACTGCGATGATCACCTTCGCCACCATTCCCTTTGGCTATGTGTTTCCGGGAAGCGTGTTTGGTGCTGGCGATCAGGCGATCACTCTGACGCCGGCCTCCGGAGTCGATATCGGTCTGCTGTTCGTGTTCGCGATTGGCAGCCTGGGGGTGTATGGCGTCGTGCTGGGGGGCTGGGCCTCCAATAACAAGTACAGCTTTCTGGGTGGTCTGCGATCCAGTGCGCAGCTCGTCAGTTACGAAATTCCCCTGGGGCTTTCGGTCATTGGCCTGCTGCTCTATTCGGGTTCGCTGAACATGGAAACGATTGTGGCCAAGCAGGCTCAGGCGGGCTGGTGGTGGTTCGCGGTCCAACCACTGGGCTTCTGTGTCTTCCTGGTTTCGGGATGTGCCGAAAGCGCCCGGTTGCCGTTTGACCTGCCGGAATGCGAACAGGAACTCGTCGGTGGATACCACACCGAATACACCGCCATGAAATTCGGTATGTTCGCGTTTGCGGAATACCTGCACATGATCACGGTCGCGTTTCTGACGGTGATTCTGTTTCTGGGGGGCTGGCACTTCTGGGGCATCGCTCCCTATGCCGACCCGAAAGACGTGACCCTCATCGGTGCTCTGATTTACATCGGCGTGTTGACGATCAAGACGCTGTTGATGATTTTTGTCTTCATGTGGATCCGCTGGAGCTGGCCCCGCTTCCGTTACGACCAGTTGATGTCGCTGGCCTGGAAAGCGATGATTCCGCTGGGAATCGTGAATCTCATCGTGTGTGCCGTCTGCCAGGAATTCCTGAAGCCGGATGACATGTGGACCCGTCTGGTCCTGGGCTGGTTGTCGGTCGGTGCCTGTATCGTGTACGCCGCCCTCACGGCTCAACCGGGGACCGGAAAACGAAACGCCGTTGGCTCGGTGCCGGTCCGAACGCAGTAACTCACAACCAACGGGCAAAACCCTCCAGGCAAAACTTCAGAGTACGATCAACGAAAGTTAGCTGTGCAACCAACAGACAGTCGCATCAAATGGGTGAAAGAGCCGCAATTAGGGCTCTCAGGCCGTATGTATCTCGGCCCGTTGCTCGACGGGCTGGCGACGACGGCGAAGCACCTGGTGAAGACCGTTCGCGGCGATGGCATGACCCGTCAGTTTCCCGAAGAACGGCCGCAGTTCGGCAACCCGCTGATTTATCGTGGCGTGCACCGTCTGAACAAAGATGACCAGGGACGGGTTAAATGCGTCGCCTGCTTTCTGTGTGCGACCGCCTGCCCGGCTCACTGTATCGACATCATCGGTACCGCGGCTCCCTGGGAAGATCGCGAAAAGTATCCGCAGAGTTTTGTGATCGACGAGCTGCGTTGCATCTATTGCGGGATGTGTGAAGAAGCCTGCCCCGTCGACGCGATTGAACTGACGTCGCTGTTCGATCTGACCGGAGCCAGTCGCGAGGAAATGATCTTCGACAAGGAAAAACTGCTTTCGGTTTACGACGCCACGATCGAGCAAGAGCCGATGCGCAGTCGCAGGGCCGCGGCGGAATCACAGGCCGGGGAATGATCGCGTCATGAACTTCATTCAAAAATCGCTGGCGAGCGGGCAATTGTCCGGCCTACTTGCAGACACCGGTTTCGGATTGCGGGCCGCTTTAGCGCAGCCGCATTCCGGCGCCATTCTGCGGGCTCTGGCCGTGTTGGGCTGCGGGATCATCGGCATTTATCTGTTGTTACCCCGGGGTGTCGAAGGCGGCGGTACGAAGCTGTCGCGGTATCTGGGGGGCGCTCTGGCGACCTTGTCGCTGGTGTTTCTGGTCACGTTTCCGATTCCCGCCGGTGAATCGTCACTCGTCGGGCACAGCAGTGCGATTCTGTCGCCCCTTTCCGATCAGCCCGCTGTCACGGGCTGGACGTTTTACATTCTCGCTCTGATCTCGCTGGCCAGCGCCGTCATGATGATCACCGCGCGGAATCCCGTGTATTCCGCGTTGTGGTTTGCGCTGGTGCTGCTGGGGAATTCGGGCCTGTTGATGATTCAAAAAGCCGACTTCCTCTCGGCGGCAACGATTATTGTCTACGCCGGGGCGATCGTGGTGACATTTCTGTTTGTGATCATGTTATCTCAGCCGAACGGTGCTGCGGCGTATGATCGGCGTACGCGTGAACCGCTGTTGTCGTCCATCACCGGGTTGATTTTGGCCGCTGTGTTGGTGGGGACGCTGCATTATTCAGCGACTCATGAAGGCTGGGGAAAAATGACGGTTGGTGCCCAGCGCCCGTCGGCCGAGTCGATTGCCGCCGTCGCCGAGAAATCGAACCAATTTGGAAAAATCTCAGGCCCTCATTATGTCGCCGAGCTGGGTAAGACCCTGTTCGTCGACCATGTCGTCAGCGTGGAAATTGTCGGTCTGCTGCTGTTGGCGGCGGTCGTGGGGGCCGTTTTGATTGCAGGACATCAGGTAGAACGAAATGCCAGGCAGTGAACCGGTTCTGAATAATTATCTGATCGTGGGGGCACTGCTCTTCACGCTCGGGACGATCGGGTTTCTGACCCGGCGCAACCTGATCGTGATGTTCCTGTGCGCCGAACTGATGTTGCAGGGAGTCTCGCTGACTCTGGTGGCCTTCGGTTCGTTCCATGGGACCTGGAACGGTCAGGTGTTCTCGATTTTCAGTCTGTCGCTGGCCGCGGCCGAGGCCGGAATTGCCCTGGCGTTGTTCGTCGTATTGTTCAAACGAAATCACTCGCTCGATGTTTCGATCTGGCAGGACCTGCGTGAACCAGACCAGCCAGCCATTCTCGACGAACCTGTCGCCGAGACACCTGACGAGCAGCACTGGCCGCATTTGACCCCGGCGGGCCTGTTGCCCGGCGAACCGCACGCGCCGCAGGGGCACGCCTCGCACCATGGGCATGCCCGCCCGACACTGGCTCAGGCACCCGTTGCCACGGCAGGAGGATCCCATGGCAATTGAATGGCTGGCCAAACTGATTCCGTTGTTCCCGTTGCTCGCGTGCCTCATCACGCTCGTGTTTGGCGCGCGGTATCTGCGTGAGAAAAGCCACTATCCGGTGGTTTTCGGCTGCGGCCTGTCAGCTCTGTGTTCGTTGATTCTGGCGTTTACGGTCGCTTCGAATCAGACGGCGGAAGAACCGTTTCAGACGGTGACCGTTTATCAGTGGTTGGCTCTCGATCCGGTCGCGGAGCCTCTTGCCGAGGGGGCCGCGCCGAGTTCTGCGGCACCCGCACTGACGCCTCCCGTCAACTTTTCGATCTCGCTGCGGGTCGATTCGCTGTCGGCGATCATGCTGTCGATGCTGACCTTCGTCGCGACCCTGGTGGCCATCTACGCCTCGGGTTACATGCACGGAGACCGCAGTTACTGGCGCTTCTTTACGTGTGTGGCGCTGTTCGTGTTTTCCATGATCATGCTGGTGCTGTCTGCCAGTTTCCTGCAGTTGTACATGTTCTGGGAAGCGGTCGGATTGTGCAGTTACATGCTGATCGGGTTCTGGTACGAGAAGCCGGAAGCCGCCGCGGCTGGCAAGAAGGCGTTTCTGGTCAATCGCATCGGCGATTTCGGGTTTGCGACCGGCGTGTTTCTGATCTGGGTCACCTTTGGCTCACTGGAGTTCCAGCAGGTACTGAACCCCGAGGTGGTGGCTGCTGTCTTCCGGGCGAAACCCGAGATGATCACCTGGATCTGCGTGTGTCTGTTCACCGGGGCTGTCGGCAAAAGTGCCCAGTTCCCGTTGCACGTCTGGTTGCCCGATGCCATGGAAGGGCCGACTCCGGTCAGTGCCCTGATCCATGCGGCAACGATGGTGACGGCCGGTGTGTATCTCGTGGCCCGGTGTACTCCACTGTTTATCCTCGCCCCCGAGGCGCGACTCCTCGTGTCGTTCGTCGGTGGGGTTACCGCACTGCTCGCCGCCCTGATTGCCCTCACGCAGACCGACCTGAAGCGGGTGCTTGCGTATTCGACCGTCAGTCAGTTGGGGTATATGTTCCTGGGGCTCGGAACCGGGCTGGCGTCAGGAATTGCCGGGGGCATGTTCCATCTCGTGACACACGCCTTCTTCAAGGCGCTGTTGTTCCTCGGCGCCGGCAGCGTCATGCACGCGATGGGGGGCGTCATCGATATGCGGGAATTCAGCGGTTTAAGGCGGCTGATGCCTCAGACCTATCGTACGTTTCTGATCGGTTCGCTGGCTCTGGCGGGTCTCGTTCCCTTGTCGGGTTTCTGGAGTAAAGACACGATTTTGTCGGCGGTTCACGAAGCCAGTCACGGGCCGGCGGCACATGCCGGCGCGGCCCACGCCGATTCCGAGCACTCAGCCGAAGCCGCGGCGGAACCGAACGTCGCACCCGAACCCAAACTGCTCGGGGTGAGCGCCACATCGCTTTACACGCTGCTGTTCTGGATGGCCTCGTTCACGTCGCTGCTGACCGCGTTTTATACGTTCCGGGCTGTGTTTCTGACGTTCTGGGGAGAAGAGAAAATCCCGCATGCCGCCGGACACCACGCCCATGAATCGCCTCCCGTGATGTGCATTCCCCTGTGGATCCTGGCGATCGGGGCGATCTTCCTGGGGGGCCTGCTCGGGCATCCCACCGGGATTTTCGACGGTTTCCTGGCGCGGACGATTCCGATGGTGGGCGAAGGACATCACGGGACCGACTGGTATGTCGTCATTCTCAGTACGGTGTGTGCCGTGACGGGAATCAGTGTGGCCTATTTCATGTATGGTTTGCCTTCAAAGCTGCCCGAACAGATTGCCACGGCGGCTGGCCCGTTGTATCGAGCCAGTTGTAACAAGTTCTATCTGGATGAGATCTACCGTGTACTGTTCGTCCTTCCGATACTCGCATTGGCGTCGCTGTCGCGATTGCTCGACTGGTCTCTGATCGACGGATTGGTCACCGGCGTGGGCAAATTACCCGGCGTGGCAGGTCGACTTCCCCGCCCCATCCAAAACGGACTCGTGCAGTTCTATGCCCTGGCGATGATGCTGGGGTTGGCGGTTCTGTTGTGGGTGCTCGTGATCAAGCAGGGATAATACACAGCTCGAAATGAACAGTTTCCCACAAATGGCGTTGTTTCTGATGGTGGCGCTGCCGGGCGTAGGAGCCCTGCTGGTGCTGGCCGTGTCTCGGTTTGGCCTGGCCCAGGTGCGTCGCGTTGCGATTACCAACGTCTTGATAACGTTTGCGCTGTCGCTGGTCGTTGTCGCCAGTTACGACCCGTCGGCTGTTGATCGTACCAGCGGTCGGCCACAACTCACGCAGATGGAAACCCACATCGCCTGGCTGGGGTCCGTGGATAAAGACGGACATTTTTCGGGACCTGGTCCGGATATCCAGTTCGCATTAGGAGTCGATGGAATCAGCTTGTGGCTGATTGCCTTGTCGGCGCTGTTGATGATTCCCGCGGTGCTGGTCAGTTGGGAAGCCGTCCAGGATCGGGCGGCCTCGTTCTACGCCCTGATGCTGCTGCTCGAATCGGGCTTGATTGGTGTGTTCGCCGCTCAAGACATCATCCTGTTTTATATCTTCTTCGAGTTCACGCTGATTCCGCTGTTCTTCATGGTGGGAATCTGGGGTGGACACGAACGTCGTTACGCGGCCCGCCGATTCTTCATTTACACGCTGGCCGGCAGCGTGCTGACGTTCCTGGGATTGCTGGCGATCGTGCTGTCGTATTCGTGGATGGCTCCCGGCCAGGCTGTCACCTTCTCGATCCCCACGTTAACCGAGGGCATTTCGCAGCAGGTGCAGACCAATCCCGACGCGGCCCGTTACTGGGCGGCAGTGAGTCCGTGGATCTTTCTGGCACTGTTCGCCGGGTTTGCCATCAAGGTCCCCTTGTTTCCCTTCCATACCTGGTTGCCGCTGGCCCACGTCGAAGCTCCGACAGCCGGCAGCGTACTGCTGGCCGGGGTGCTGCTGAAAATCGGTTCGTATGGCTTTTTACGGTTCGCTCTGCCGCTGGTGCCGGCAGCCTGCTGGGGACATTTCCACATTGTCTCGGTGCTGGCGGTGATTGGCATCGTTTACGGGGCTCTCTTGGCACTGGCGCAAGACGACATCAAGAAGCTGGTGGCCTATTCGTCAGTCAGCCATATGGGGTTCTGCCTGCTGGGGCTGTTTGCACTGAACGGTCCGGGTATCACGGGCGGGCTGTTGCAGATGGTGAACCACGGGCTCTCGACCGGGGCCCTGTTTGCGATGGTGGGCATGCTGTATGAACGCTACCACACTCGCGACATCGAAGCCTATGGCGGGCTGGCCCGCAAGTTTCCGATCCTGGCGTTCTGCCTGGGGATCGTGGCGTTTTCGAGCATCGGTCTGCCGGGACTCAACGGGTTTCCCGGCGAAGTGCTGTCGATTATGGGAATGTTCGCCAGCAACAAGCTGTATGCGACCATCGCTTTGACGGGGATCATCCTGGGAGCCTGGTACACGTTGTGGCTGGTGCAGCGCACTTTCTTCGGCCGACTGCGAGAGCCTGCCGTCGAGGGGCATGGCCACGATCATCCGGTCGTGACAGATCTCAACTCCCGAGAAATCGCCGCTCTGGCTCCGATCCTGATCCTGATCTTCTGGATCGGTCTATACCCCGAGTTTTTTACCAGCCGCATGCAGCCGTCGATCGACAAAATTGTCAGCAAACTCGCCCGCGTTCGGCCGGCCGCTGTCGCAGTTGAGCAGACATCCACCGTCCCGGTGACCGGGTTGAACGTCGGTCGGAATTCCCCGGCGGTCGTGGCTAACGAATAAGCTTCCCAGAAAAATACCATCGTGCAAACCACCTTCCTGTTACTCCTGCCACAAACGGTTGTCGCTCTTCAGGCGGCGCTGTTCATTCTCGGAGGCACGTTTCCGATTCCCGCGCGCCGCTGGGGGCCCTTGGCCCTGGTGGCGTTGCTGCTGGGTGGCGCTGCGCTGCACTATTCGTCTGGTCTCGACATCGCGGCTGACGCCACGCAGACGCTGGCCGTCGTCCGCACTCCGCTGACGGTGGGCTTTCAGTGGGCCACATTGGTCATTGGCGCCCTGCTGGTCCTGCTGTCGATGCAGTCGCAGTCGGCATCCAAATCGGCTGCTGAGTTTTATGGCATGTTCCTGCTGATGCTCGCGGGATTGATGCTGGTCGCCGTGGCGGGTGATCTGATTCTTCTGTTCCTGGCGCTGGAGCTGATCAGCATTCCCACCTATGTGCTGTTGTACCTGGGGCGGAACGATTACGCCTCGCAGGAAGCGTCGACCAAGTACTTCCTGCTCAGCGTGTTCTCAGCCGCGATTCTGCTGTACGGATTCGCTTTCCTGTACGGCCTGGCGGGAACGACGCAGCTCGAAGGCATTCGCCTGGTGTTGTCGCAGGCTTACAAATCGTCTGTAGCCGGAACTCCGAATGCATCGGGTTCGGTGCTGGGAGTGGTGGCCTTGGTGCTGATCACCGCAGGTCTCGGTTTCAAGATGGCGGCGGTGCCGTTTCATTTCTACGCACCCGACGTTTATCAGGGAACTTCGGCCTTCAATGCGGGCGTGCTGGCGATCCTGCCGAAGGCGGCGGGGCTCGTGGCCCTGATTCGGGTGGGGGCCGAAACCATGGTGGGCTTTGAAACGACGGGCCAGCAACTCACGTTGATCGTGGCCGCCATTACGATGACAGGTGGCAACTGTCTCGCTTTATTGCAGACCAACGTCCGCCGCATGCTCGCCTATTCGGGCGTGGCCCATGCGGGTTACATGCTGATTGGTGTCGCGGTGGGATTCTGGGAATCCTGGAATCCCGCGTTGCGGCTGGAGCAGACCACCGGGCCCCTCGCCTTTATGGGGTTGCCCAGTGGCGTGCATGCGAGTTTGCTGTATCTGCTCGCGTATTCGCTGACGAGTGCCGGGTTGTTCGGCGTGCTGGTGTATTTGGCGCGTCCCGGCAAACAGGTTGAGCATGTGGATGATTTGACGGGTCTGGCGAAAACACAGCCCCTCGTGGCCATTGTGGCTGCCGTGTTCCTCTTCAGCCTCGCCGGAATTCCCCCGCTTCCGGGGTTCTGGGCCAAGCTGTCGGTCTTCACCACGGCACTCAGTGTCCGGCAGGAAACGGCCGATTCACTGGCCGCGGTGCATCCGGCCTTTGTGGCGCTGGCGGTGATCGGGGTCATTAATGCGGCAATTGGCGCCGTCTACTACCTGCGGCTGATCTCGGCCATGTTTCTCAATGAGCCGTTGTCCACCGCCCGACCGGCGGGGGGCCGTGCGGCGCTGGTTTCCGTCTACTGTGCCGCCGTACTGGTTGTGTTGCTCGGACTGATTCCGGGACCGGTGTTTCACTACCTGCAGCAACCTGCCCGAGCAGCGGCCGTGTCGGCGACACCAGCCGTTGGTGTGTCTCCTGCTGTCAGCTCACGTTGATCCGTCACAATCGTTGATTGTCGCGCCTCGCGATTCCCAAGTGCGGGGGCGCCGTTATTGATCCGCATCACCCCGTTTCAGGAGCCCGTTATGAAAAGCGCTTTGCTCTCTAGTGCCGTTCTGCTTGGCTTGTTCGGTGCCCTGGTCACGTCTCCGCTCGCGATTGCGGAAGACAAGCCGGCGGCTGAAAAGTCTGACGACAAACCCGAAGTCGACAAGTCCAACAAGAAACTGCCGCAGGTGCTGTTGAAGACGAGCAAAGGGGATATCCTGCTCGAACTTTATGAAGACGAAGCCCCGAACACGGTGGCGAATTTTGTCAGCCTCGTGGAAGACAAATTCTACGATGGACTGAAGTTTCATCGCGTGATTGCCGGTTTCATGGCGCAAGGTGGCGATCCGACCGGGACGGGGGGCGGAGGACCGGGTTACAAGATCAAGTGCGAATGCACCCGCAAAGATCACCACAAGCATGATCGTGGCGTCATCAGCATGGCCCACGCCGGGCCGAATACCGGTGGCTCGCAGTTCTTCATCACCTTCGAAAAAACACCCCACCTCGATGGCAGGCACACCGTGTTCGGGCATGTGATCAAGGGGATGGAAGCGGTGGACAAGCTGAAGAACGGCGACGTCATTGAAAAAGCGGTCGTCAAGGTGAAGCGCGACCACAAGTACAAGCCGGAAGTCATCAAGTAGCCAGCGACCACGATGGATTCCGATCGATTCCAGACAGCAGCCGAACTCGCGAGAGTTGGGCTGCTGTTTTGTTTTCCGGTCCCGTCCGATCGGCCAGATGCTGTGCTCTTTGTTCCGACTGCCGAAGTGTGGACAGTCTGCCACTGGCGGAGCATAATTGGCACATCGCGCTTAAGGCCTCTCCCCCAAAGGAACACCATGCTCCGCCGATTAGAGACCGCTGTGTGTCCCGTCCTGCTGTTCGTTGCGCTCTGGTTGCTTCCGGAACCGGCCCGGGCCCAGGATGCCGAGCAACTCGCCAGCTACATCCGTCTGCACTATTCCAAGCAGGAGCATCTGATTCCGATGCGCGACGGCGTGAAACTGTTCACGGCGATCTACATTCCGCGCGATACCACCAGGAAGTATCCGATGCTGATGAAGCGGACCCCGTATTCGGTCGGGCCATACGGTGTCGACAAATACGCCGCGACGATCGGTCCGAGCGAGCATTTCCCCCGGGCTGGGTACATTTTTGTCAACCAGGATGTTCGCGGCCGGTTTCAATCCGAAGGGGAATTCGTGCAGGTCACCCCGCACGTGCCCAAGAAACAGAAACCCGCTGATATCGACGAAAGCACCGATACCTTCGACACGATCGAGTGGCTGCTGAAGAATGTGCCGGGGCATAACGGACGGGTGGGTATGTATGGCATTTCGTACCCGGGTTTCTATGCCGCGGCCGGCATGATCGACGCCCATCCTGCGCTGAAAGCCGTTTCGCCCCAGGCGCCGGTAGGAGACTGGTTCTTTGATGACTTTCTGCACAACGGCGCCTTTTTCCTGGCTCATGCCTATCGCTGGCTGGGGAATAACGACCAGGTCCGCGCAAAGCCGACCGGCGAACGCCCCCCGCCAGTCGCGTATCCCACCCTGGATGGCTACAAGATGTTCCTGGATGCGGGGACGATGCAGAATGTCAGCCAGTTGTATCTGAAGGATGCCATTCCGTTCTGGAAAGAAATGATGGCGCATCCGAACCGGGATGAGTTCTGGCAAAAGCGGGCGTTGATGCCGCATCTCAAAAATGTCGCAC
>JAFEBR010000328.1 GCA_018242565.1 Planctomycetota bacterium
CGGCCACTAAAGGGGTGAGCATTGAACAGTGGGTGAGGAATCTGATTTCGAAACTTAGAGCTTCCGATCTTTCAGAGCCGCTACGGGCGGCAATGCTTGCGAGAGTAGACACCATCTTATTCCGTGGGCTCAGTGTGATTAGATTCGTCGTGCCGAGTCAAAAAAAGGAGTCTTGGTTCGGTGAGTCAATGTTTGTTAGAGAAGGATCCGAGACGGTTGAAGTTGTCGGAAAGGGAATTGCGGCTGTAATCGAGAGATTTAAGTAAGGCCGCCGGACGGACTGCCCTTGCTGAGGGCGTGAGCAGACACAGTTATACCACCATGACATTTGTGTTTCTGCGATGTTCGTCACCACGCGGCGCGACGATCAAAATAAGGTGTCCGCGTACTCTTGCGACTCATCTCTGGCGAAATACCGCGAACCATTATCAACGTCCTTGTCCGGCTGCTCGCGATACATGTAGCCAACCGACCCGCCGTCTACTGGAGCGCGTGGTTCGCCGTTTTTCAGCCTCAGTCAATAGCCTTGATGGTTAGGAGGATCGTCAGCCGAGACAACAAGACGATGCCCCACAGGACGAAAAGGATCAGCGATATCACGATGAACGGCATGAGACCCAAAGGCCTCGACCATGATAGAGCACGGTTCGCACTACGGCGAACGCCGAGGTCTGGAATTGAAATTTTGAACATCCTCGACAGGACCCCCTGATAGTAACTACGCTCTTCTTCAAGCCGTCTCGCCACTGCAACAGCGATGAAGATGCCGCAACTCGAGAAGGCGATGATCACCGCACCGACAATTGGGATGACGGTCAGCAAGAGCCTTGCCGCATCCACATTCTTCTCTTTGTTGAACAGGATTAGGAAGAACGCACCGAACAAGAACGCCTGGGCGCTCATCATCAGTCCGGCTCTATCGCCGGCCAATTTCCACTCCTTGTCGATCAGGCTCTCGTTTAGCGTGGCAAGGAACAACCAATCTCCAACTTTCGCGGGTTCAGCAGGAATCGGTGCCGCAGCTATGCGCTGCTCCAAGGTTGGTGACGGTAAACGGCCATATGACGCTGGGGAAGCGTCTGCGCCGCCTGTTGGACTGGGGGTAATCATCCTAACACGTTCCTTGTTTCGCTTGCGACGTGACACTTCTGCCCACGCCGTCGAACCGGAATTCGACCACATAAGTGCGGAAAACCATTTTCGCATCTTTCTGGCTGCGCATGGAATTGTCAACCCTGAACTTTGGGACACACAACTTTTGGTCGCATACCGATTTCGACCTGAGTGCAATTCTAGTCCTTTAGATATATCTGGTCGAACTCATTCTGGAAATTGGCGAGCTGACCCGCGGCGCCGAATCCAATGTCTTGCTCCATCTCCAACATGAAAAGCCGGAAAAGGATCGCGGAGACGTTGAGGAGTCGATGGACCTCGTCCGGGTCCGACTGAAAAGCCGACCCAAGGCTTCCGTCCGCGTGTGTTCGGACATGGACGACTGCGTTGAGTCCGTGGACGAACAACGACTGTGGGCCGTACATTGTGACATACCACCGGAACAGGTCCGGTGAGAGCAAAAGCGAGAGCTCGGCGACGTTCAATCCCGAGTATTGGCCGCGCTCTTGAAGAATATACGTCCAAATTGGGCCAAGCCACTGCGTTGCAGTCGCGACTTGGTCCGGATTGATTAGATTTGCAAGCATATCGCCAAGCTGCTTTGAGTCGCCAAGCCGACGACATTTTTCGGCATGTTCAACCTGTTGGAACAGCATATGTGACAGGTACAACCGCGTTCGAAACTCGTGGGACAATTCATTATACGGCGACTCCGGGTCAATTGTGTCCGGGCGTTTCGCGGAATAACGCAATACTCCGTCCTTTGTTTTCAGATGCTGCCCATCCTTCACGACAGGATTGGTGACGACGTGCACTTTCGGCTTCAGAATGAAGACCAACGCCAGAATCGTTTCAAACATGCAGCGGGCGGTCACTTCAGCCCCGAATGACTCGCACCGCGAACATTCCTCGATGATCGTCCGCATCTGGCGGCATGCTTGTGTGTGAAGTCCCATCGCCAGGCGCTTCGTTTGCGTTGGGAGCGGGTTCTTGTCAAGCCAAGAGTCCTTCTTGGTTGCTAGCCAAAACTCGAGCATTTCCCGGGCGAAAGCGAACTCCTTCGAGAATTGTTTTCGCACTTCGGACGAATACTTTTCTTCATCAGGGAACATTATTCCGCTCCGGTTTGAATGTAACGAAAGTGCCTTTGGC
>JAFEBR010000032.1 GCA_018242565.1 Planctomycetota bacterium
CACGTCAAAGTCGGCGAAGTGTATTCCCTGTCGGCGGCCGCGCACGTCACCCGATCTCAGCCAACGAATTCGACGAATCCCCCCCTAACGAAGGGGGGGGCATCGCGGGGGGTTACAAACGTCTCAACGCGCCGCAAACAACCAACCGCCAGCGAGCCGCCCGGGTTTATCCCGGCGGTTTCCGCGTGCCTCCCAAACACCGTATGAATCCACCCATCGACTCGGCCCAGGAAGCTCCGAGCAGACGGCATCCCGTTAGCGAAAGACACACGTGAACCCTCCCGGCCGGCCGTTGAATCTGCCTCGCTGACCGGTATCACCACGCTGCGCCGATACTGCCGGGATAAACCCGGCAGCTCGCTCAAGTCACATTCACGGGGCCTGTCATGGCACCCGTCACTCTGCTCCGACCGATACCACCCCCTGCCCCTCACTCTCGCGACCGTTTCGACCGTGCCGCGGCGCGTGCCGTGGGTCCAGCCTGCTTTTGACCCGGCACCGACGTCTTGCTTTCGGCCGCTTTCTTCGGCTTCTTCGCCACGGCGGCTTTCTTCTTGGTTTTGACTTCCGTGACAAGCTCCGCCTCGGCAGAGGCTTTCGCGGCCCTGCCCCGCGCCGGTTTCTTCGCCGCAACCTTCCCGGCTTTCGGTTTCACAGGTTTCGCTGCCTGTGATCCGCCACTCGCCGACGATGTCGATGCGGCAGCCGACGGCGCCACGTCCAGTTCGATGCCGAACAGTTCGCCGAGATCGCTGCCGGCCAGCGCATTCTCACCGGCCCCACCCAGCGATTGGTCAATGTTCTCGGTCGAGGCCGCCTGCGAAATCAATTCCAGGTGATCGACGCCGCGCAAGGTGAACAACATCTCCGGCGCTGTATCGAGTCGCGCCCCCACGCCATACATCACTGCGGCGATGTGCTTGCAACAGTCCGCCCAATCAGGACAACTGCACGACAGCTTGATTTCCCGCGGATGCGGGAACAGACCGATTTCCTTTTGCGTCAGCCGTTCCATCACGGCTTGATCAAACTTGCCACGCAACAGGTCAAGCAGCGAATCGATCGACCGCGAACAATCGTGTTTGATTTTCTCCCAAGTCGGTTTCGCCAATGGCGAAATCGTGATCTCCACCTGATAGATCCTCGACCCCGCGACCAGGGCTGCCAGCTTGCCTTGAGAAATCTGCAGGTCAACCACCGCTCCGCTGCGCACGTACGTGCGACCACGCGGCAGGCGATTCGAATAATCGCTGTATCGTTCCAGATTCTGACACCAGGCTTTGCCCCAGAAGGTGCTGGCAATCTGTCGCCCCGAAATCACGACCGGCGACACCTGCCGCTGATCTTTCCTGGCCGTCGTCTCAGCGACACGCTTGGCCTTGGCCCGTCGTTCCCCCACGGGCACATACGGTGCCCAGCCACTCGATCCATACTTTTTATAGCCGCGACGCCAGGCCATTGGCGATTCCTTTCAAATTGAGAAATTCTCGATCACGTCTGGGGTGGCAATTCCGAGAACGCTCAACAAAACCGTTCCCTCTCAGATCGCTCTCGGCACCTGTCCCCCCGACTGGGCGAACCGATCCCGCCTCAGTTTATCTTCCCGACTCCAAGTTCCAAGTGCCGCATCGAACAATCAGTCATCCGCCGTCGCCCGGCTGATGTCCAAGGCCACAAATTTCAACAGTTCCTTGTCGCTCATCTCGGTCAGCAGCGTTTCATTGTCCTGGTTCAGAATCTTATCGGCGGTCGCCTGCTTGTCGCGAATCATTTCGTCGATGCGTTCTTCGACGGTCCCCCGGCAGACAAACTTGTGGACCATCACATTCCGTTTCTGACCGATGCGGAAGGCACGATCGGTCGCCTGATTCTCGACCGCCGGGTTCCACCAGCGATCGAAATGCACCACGTGCGACGCGGCGGTCAGATTGAGGCCGCTGCCCCCCGCTTTCAACGAAATCACGAAAAAGGGAGGCCCCCCATCGGCCTGGAACTCGCGCACCAGTTCCTGCCGTTTCTTGACCGCGGTCCCCCCATGCAGCACCAGCCCCGGCCGCCGAAACACCGTTGCCAGAAACTCGGCCAAAGGCTCAGTGATTGACTGAAACTGGGTGAACACCAGCACCTTCTCTTGCCGCTGCGCAATTGGTTCGCACAGCAGTTCCAGTCGTGCAAATTTACTGCTCTCGGCCGGTGGAAAGGCATCGGCCTGCAGATACTGCGCCGGATGGTTACAGATCTGTTTGAGTTGCATCAGCGTCGACAGCACCAACCCGCGGCGGGCCATGCCATCCGCCTGCTGCAACCGCTGTTCCAGCTCCGCGACGGCCTTGCCATACAACACCGCCTGCTTCTTCGACAAACCACACTCCGCACGCATCTCGGTCTTTTCCGGCAGATCGGGAACGATCGTGGGATCGGTCTTCATCCGCCGCAGAATGTACGGTCGCACCAGCCGCCGCAAACCGCCGTACGCATCGGCATCCTGACGCCGATTCAGCTCTTTCACGAATCCCTTGAATTGGGCCGCCGTCCCCAACAGGCCCGGATTGCAAAAATCGAACAGCGACCACAAATCCCCCAGATGATTCTCGACGGGCGTACCGGTCAACACGATGCGTCCCTGCGCCGGCAGTTTCTTCACCGCCTTCGTCTGGGCCGAACCAGAGTTCTTGATCGCCTGGGCCTCATCCAGAATCACCAGTCCCCAAGCCACTTTGGTCAGCCACTCCTGACGGCGAACCAGCGAGTAACTGCTGACAACGAGATCAACCCCCTGCAACTCGCGGACCGGGTCGGCGGCGAGACGTCGCAGGCTGTCGTCATCCGTTTCTGAGCGATGCGCGTAACGCACTTTCAAGGACGGTCCAAATCGCGCCAGTTCCTGTTTCCAGTTACCGAGCAGCGAGGCAGGCACGATCAACAGATTGATGGCGTTCTGCCCCGTGGTTTTGGCATCGGCCGAGCGATCTCGCTGGCGCTGCAACAGCAGGTCGATAATCTGAATCGTCTTTCCCAGCCCCATGTCATCGGCCAGACAGGCCCCCAAACCGAGTCGGGTCATAAACCAGAGCCAGCGCACGCCATCGACCTGGTAATGCCTGAGGGTCGCCTGCAAATCGCGACCCGGCTGAAATGATTCAATCGTCTCCGGCCGGCGCAGTTGTTCCAAGGTCCGGGTCAACCAGTCACCCGCCGTGATGCGTGACCAGTCGCTGAGGGAGGAACTCACCGCGTCGTCTCCACCAATCGGCGCGCCGGCCAGCAGGCGCATGCCGGTGATGAAATCGATGCCGCCGGTGTGTTCCTGTTCCAGCTTCTTCCAGTGGGTGAGCGCCTGTTTCAATTGGGCACGATCGACTTCAATCCACCGCCCCCGCAACAGGGCCAGGCCATCGCTGGCGGCCAGCAATTCCTGCATTTCGCTCGGATCCAATGTCTCGTCATCCAGAGCCAACTGCACATCAAAATCGAGCAACCCCTCTTGGCCAATGGTCGCTGCCGGCCGGGAACCCAGACGCACCTGCACCTGGGGCCGGGCCGCACGGCGGGACCGCCACCAGTCAGGCACGCGCACGACGAGCCCCGCTTCTTCCATCAGCGGCACTTCCTTGAGGAACCGATACGCTTCAGGAATCGTCCAGGCCTGCGGTGCAAACAACGCCTTCGAGCTCAATAATCCCCGTACGAGGGGGCTGCGATCCGCCGCCCGTTTGACCGGCTCGAGCAGTGATTCCAGCTTGGCCAGATCTTTAGTCCCCGCGTACATCTTCAGTGCCTCGGCCATCGGCAGGTGCTGTAACTTGGCCTGCCCCGAGATTTTATGGGTGTACGTCGCCAGAAAGGCGAACGGCCGGGCCGCGTCGCGCTTATTCTCGGCCAGGTGGAACGTCACCCGCCCCAGCAGATGCCACAGCGGGTTAACCGTCTCCAGGTACGAGGCGGGCCCCTGACGGTGCGCCTGGGCTCGGGTCACCACCTGGTCACGCAGGGCGCCCCACAACTCGGTCAGCAGGCGGACATCCAGATACTCGAGCCCGCGCATCGGCGGTGCAGCGGCGACCCGCTCTTCCAATTCGCCGACGGCAGGCGCGGGCAGTGTACTCCACTGCGCAAACCCGTTTTCGCCCAGTTGGCAGACCGCCTGGAAAAACCACCGGGAGAAGCCGCGCCAGAAAACCAGGCTCGCCGGCAACGTTTCGCCCAGCCCCGGCGAGGCCAGTTCTATCAATCCGCCGGCCGTAGATTCTTCAAACGCGGCGACCAATCGCTCTCCCGCAGCCACCGGGATTTCGGGCACGCTCTCGTCCGCGTCAACAACTCGTAACTGCCCCGCAGGGGTGATGATGATTTCTAGCAACATGCCCCGCAGAATAACGAATTCCGCACGCGACTGCCGCTCTGCCCCGGACCAAAACGAACCGCCGCCGACCGCAGCGAAGTCACCGGTACCGCGAATCGCCCCCCTTTCGAAGTGGGCGACGCCCGGGGGGGTGTCATCGCACGTCTCACCGCCGTCCCAACAGCTAACGCCAGCGAGCCGCCCGGGTTTATCCCGGCGGTTTCCGCGTGCCTCCCAAACAGAGGATGAATCCGCCGTTTGACTCGCCCCAGGAAGCCCCGAGCAGACGCCGTCCCTTTAGCAACAGACACACGTGAAACGCCCCTGGCCGACAGTTGAATCTGCCTTTCTGACCGGAAACACCATGCTGCGCTGATACTGCCGGGATAAACCCGGCAGCTCGCTCAAGTCACATCACCCCCGGCCGGCCGTTGACTCTGCTTCTCTGACCGGTATCACCACTCGACGCCGATACTGCCGGGATAAACCCGGCAGCTCGCTACGGTCACATCCCCCCAGCCAGACACAGTGCACTGCAACCGCTTCATTCGGCCCGCGCCCCCGGCCGTGTCATCGCACGTCTCACCGCTGTCCCAACAGCCAACGCCAGAGAGCCGCCCGGGCTGATCCCCGCGGTATCCGCAAACCTCCCAAACAGAGGATGAATCCGCCGTTTGACTCTGCCCGAGACGCCCCCAGCAGACGCCGTCCCTTTAGCGACAGACACACGTGAATCGCCCCATCCGGCCAGATCGTCAGCGCGTCTTGTAGGGAAAGCGTCTCGACCTCGGTGGTCGCGGGATCATCACAGAAGCTGGCTCAA
>JAFEBR010000329.1 GCA_018242565.1 Planctomycetota bacterium
GAATCACAGGCCCCTCGATCATATTACCAGTGAACCCCAAAACAAAAAAATCTGTGTCAATCTGCGCAAATCTGTGGATCCCCTTTTTTTCACAACATGGCCCCCCGCGATGTCAGCCGACCCGCGCCGAACAATGAAACCCAGTCATAAAACATCCGTGAAATCCGCGTCATCCGCGGTTCCGTTTCCCGCGTCTTTCATGCGTGTGATTCGTGTCTGTCATGGTTCCAGAATTTCTGAAATCCTGAATTCTGGCCCGCGAACAGCCAGCCACTGACCAAGGTTCTCGAAACTGCGTGATGACACAGTGATTTCACCGTGATTCACGTCCAGGACCAGTGCTGGCAACGCGGTCGATCTTTGGCAATTTGCAAAGCAGAGTCCCCCCGGGTCATCGCCCGGCCCGGGGGGAACGAACGTGGTGTCTCCACGAACGGTGGCGCTGCAGACAGCACACCCGGGTCATACGTCTCCGACGCGAGCGGTTTAACCTTCGACCAGGCCGGGGAGCGGTTCCACCCCGGTGATGTCGGCATCAATCAGGCTCTCGTCGCGACCTTGATGCGGATAGGTCACGGGCGTGGTCCAGCCCGAATTGTCGCAGCAGCGTGGCGTGTACCTCATCCAAGGCGACCGGTTTATCGACGTTCTCAGCGGCCAGGCGCTGCCCCTGATTGTGATTGCTGTGCGTATCCCACGAATCACCCGACCCGGGGGTGGCGTCGTTGAACAGGGCCAGGAATCGTACCCCCGCTCCAGTGACCGGCGTGCCATCAGGCAGCGTCGCCCATACGTCCCGGTCGTCGGCCGATCGAAGCCGTGCGTGGTCTGTCTGGGACTGACGGCAGTGGAGTTATTACCTGAGGCGCGACCGCCAGGAACGGTCGAAGGCGGACTTCCCGGCAACCCGCAGAGCGTGATGACAATGCCCCCCAACACGCCAACGCGCACGCGAGGCCACACACGAATTCCGGCCATACGATGCGGCGCTGCACTCAGTCGGGCAGACGGAACAACTTCAGCGATCGCGTGTCGAATTGCACTTCGCCCGCGGTCGCCCGGAGTTCGGCGACGAGGACGATTTCCTGCACGTCTTCCGCCACCGAGAAGCGGTATTCAAGCGGTTGCCAGTCGGCAGAGGTGCCCTCCAAACCTCGTTCGCGGGAACTTCCAGAAATTCGGAGTCCAGCACCGGTCCCGCGCTCATCATCCCGCGGAACGACGTCGGTCGTCTTGGCGCTGGCCACCAGGCGGTACTCGCCGCGGGACAACAGAACTTGCCGGCGCCACGAGGCCACACACGGGCCCCCGCCGCCACAGCGGATCAGATAGGCCGCCTGCTCCATGGGCAGTTCCACCACTTCCAGGACGGCATCGTCACTCTCGCTCGCCGGCTGCCAGTCAGCCAGTTCGACTCCCGCGTCTCCCTCGAATTCCAGCGGACCGGGAGGGGGCGGGTCAGGCTGTTCGCTTTGTTCACGCAGATTCGCGGCCCGTGCGGTCAGGCGGTTTTTCAAGTCCTCGATCTTCTCCGGATAGGCGGCGGCCTGACCCGGGTCGAACGACGCCAGCGCGGCCTGCAGGCGCGGCACCATGCGGTCCACTCGTTCCAGCAAGCGGTCGGGGGGATCAAACAAGGGGAGCAGTTCGCGGATCCGCTCGCGGAAGCGGGTCCGCCAGACCGGATTCTCGAACACCGCCCCGGCCACAATGACATTCGGTCGATCCAGAATGCCGGCGCCCGGATCACCAAACATCTGATCCATCCCGTGCGGCAGAAAATAGCCCTTTTGTGTCGGGGCCTCAAAATAGAGGCGGTAGTTGTTGCGGTTCAGGCAGTACCCGTCCCAATGGCCCGTCATGAGTTCCATCGCGGCGAACGTCAGAAAGGCCTCGACATCGAGGTGGGTGGCCATTTTGGCCCAACGCTCTTCGAGATTCGGCAGTCGGCAGGCTTCGAGCAGGGCGTGCTGGTCGGCATGCGTGTCGTCCCCCGAGCCCACATCGCGCTCGAGATCGGCATCCAGATCCTGGCAGAAACCGCCGTCGTACAAATTGCCATCGTGCGAGGCGAAGTGCCGGGCGATGAACTGCCGATCGAACGATTCCTTGAGCACGTACAATCCGAGATCGCGACCGTTTAAGACCACGCGGGCATGTGCCACCCGCGGAGTCGGCACACCGGCCTCGCGAAACAGTCCCGAACACACCCATTCGTGCAGATAGGTTTCGTCCTGCACCGAGTTATTGAGATGGAATTTCGTGAGTCCATGAAATGACTGCGCGGACTTCTTGCGAAACTTGTCGAGCTTCAGCGTCAACGCCGGTTTGCCATCGAGTTCGTTGAAACTCCCGGCGGCCCCTTTGAGTTTGACACCAACTTCCGACCATTCGTCGCCCCCGGTTTCGACCAGGCGACAGCGCACATACTCGCGGGCGTTTTCCGCCAGGCGGGCCTGCTCGGCCGGCTCGATCACCAGGGACAGCGACAGGACGTCCGGTCCCTCAAACATTTTCGCGGCGGCATCCGGCCGCGGGGCGACGAGGCCCGTTTTGGACGAACCCGTCGGCGAGGCGGACTCGGAAGGGGAGCAGCCTGAAATGGCCCAACCGGCACCCATCCACAGCAACAGCAGCAGAACTTTGCGGAACAGCTTCATGCCGGGATTGTATCCTTTCGACCCGCTGCGGCAACCGGGGTCACCGCAGCGGTCGATCTCCGCCGAGACGCCGAACGGCAGGGCAGAACCTGATCACCGTTGGCTGTCACGATTTCTCACTGTCGCGGGCAGGGGTCATGTGATCAACCGGTCATTGGCCGGCTGGGTTTT
Source organism: Planctomycetota bacterium (assembly GCA_018242565.1). Classification (GTDB taxonomy): domain Bacteria; phylum Planctomycetota; class Planctomycetia; order Planctomycetales; family Planctomycetaceae; genus JACQFH01. The sequence continues at coordinate 2,832 of JAFEBR010000329.1, forward strand.
CTTCCTCGGACAGTTGCTTGAGCAACTCGGCGATTTCTCGATGAGCGGCTTGCGATTGGGTCACGACGAGCCTGGTGCCCAGCGCCTGGATGGTCCCAGTGGGAGGCTCCGCGTGATGCAACATTTCGAGTGCGGAAACCGTCGCCTGAGCGAGAGTCACCAGTCCGTTGACCACCGCGTTGCCGACCAATTCCATCTGCCTGGCTTCGTCCTGCGGGCTGGACGATTTGGCTGTCGCCGCGTCACCCGACGGAGTGGCCGCGGGGGACACCGTGATGCCGACTTCGTTCCCCATAAGTTCCGCTCCGGTCTTCAGGATACTGGTCAGCGCGGCACCGGGGACGGGGGTCCCTTTCAGTTGCTCGCCCAGATCGTTGATCTGCGAGCGCCAGCTCCACGGTCGCACCGACTGGCGGATCGTTTTCACCAGTTGCTCAGGCGGAATGTCGGCCAGATGTTTAACCGAATAGATCCGGGTTTCCTTGGTGGTGAGTGCTTTCATGCGTGTCGTGATCAGGATCCCGTCATCGTCGATCAGGTAATCGAGGACCATGGCATTGGTCAGCAGGATCGGACCGCCGCCGAACTCCTCAGCCGGAGTTGTCGGCGCAGCTTCCAAAGCGTGCCGCAGGATGGTGGCCACGCTGACGCGCTCGAGGTCGAGGTGCTGCACGTCGATTTCGACGCTCAGCAACTGGTCGCGAATTTCCGGAAAGCCACCTTCCTTTTCTGGCTTGGCCGCGGCCGAGGGCGACCCAACCGGGGCAGCCTTCGGAGCGTACGGTGCACTCGGTTCGACCGGCTCTTTGACAGGAATGGGATCCGGCCGCTGCGGGACTGGTTCGGTTGCAACGGGTGGCACGGCGGGCACAGACGGAGTCGCGGCGGGGACCGGTGACGGCGCCCGTGGGGTTGGCAACGGGGATTCGACTGCAGGTGCCGCCACCACCGGACTGTGCGGTGCGGGACTGTGCGGTGCGGGACTGAGCGGTGCCGGACTGACAGGGGACGGAGTGAGCGGAACCGGATTGAGGGGTGCCGGGCTCCCTTCCAGGGGGGCGGGCAGGTAGGTGATTCCTGAAATGGCGGGTGCCGTGCCGACGCGCACGGCAGGTTTGGCCGCGATGGCCGGGCCGAAGGTCTCCAGTGCCATACCGGCCAGTCCCCCTGAACTGCTGCCCGACTGCGGCCCGAGCATGGCCATCAGCGTCGCCGTATCAAACCGAATCGACAGGTGATGGGCCGCATGCAGCCCATCGAGCACTTCGCCCACTTTGACCGTCTTGCGACTGCCGAAGTCGAGCTTCGCCGGGGAATGCAGCAACGCCTCCCACTGTTTGCGGGTGGTCGCTGGAACGGGCGCGACCTGCGCCGACGCGGGTACGACGGTTTTCGTGGGTGGCTCCGCGGCCACGGTCCAACCCACACACACCAGACAGCCACACCAAGCCCAGAAGCAGCGCTGCATCACCTATCCTCCATGAATCGGGAAACTCAAGTAAAATGTCTGACGTGACTATCGTTCACGCGGTTTTCAAAGTCAAGATGATTGTGGAGCCGCGAGAGCATTCGGGGCGCAAATCACGGATTCTTAACCTGCCCTTGGCCACCGACGGGGCACCCACAGGCTTCCATCCCCGTCCCGTTTTCGTGGGACTACTCCAGGTCTACGCGGCGGGTTCTTCCCGCACGATCGGTTTGGTCGAATCGACCAGCAGCCAGGCGATTGAAGCCAGTGCGAACATCCCGGCATAGATATAAAACGCCGGGTCCCATTGGTCGCGCCCGACGAAGCCCTGTGCTTTGCGATAGTCGGCGAACATCCCCAGAAACACCTGCGAGGCGAACGCGCCGGGGACACCCAGTGAATTCAACAGTCCGAACAACGCTCCCAGATGCTGGCCGCTGATGGCGATCGTGGCAGCCCACCAGTTGGAGAGTTGGGCCTGACCACAGAACGACGCCCCGGCGACACACAGGCAGGCATAAACCGGAGAATCGCATTTCACGCTGAGAAAAATACAGAAGCCGGCCAGTCCTACGAGCACGGATCCCAGCAGGCTGCGGGTGATCCGGATTTCCCCCGTCCACTGGACCACCGCGGAACTGACAGGACCGCCGCAAAACGCGCCGATCGCGCCCCCCGCGAGCACCATCGAGGTCAGCCAGCCTGAGGCATCACTCTCGACGCCGCGGGCTTTCACCAGGTACGAGGGGAACCAGCCAATATAGAGGTACATCGCCCCGGCGGCGGCGACCATGATCATCCCCAGCATCCAGACATTGAGGCTGGTCAAAACCTGCAGCCAGGGCAGAGCGCCGTGATGTGGCGTGCCACTGGCCCCGGTACAACCGGCGGCGATCAACTCGCGCTCGGCCTCGTTGGTATCCGGATGCTCGGCGGGTGAATCGCGGTACCAGAAATAGAACCAGGCGCCCCACAGCACCCCTAGGCTGCCAAAAATTCCGAAGGTCCAGCGCCAGCCGACGAACTTGATCAGATACGTGGCCAGCACCGGAGCAGCCATCCCTCCCACCTGCATGGAGGTCAGGATCATGGCCTGACCCCAGCCTCGTTCGGAGGCGGGAATCCAACTCGCGACGACGCGGGCCGTGTTGGGGAGTGCTCCCGCTTCGCCCGCACCAAACAGAAATCGCACCAGCAGGAACAACCCGAGACTGCTGATCAACGGAGGGACGGCGAATTGCCAACCCAACAAGTTCAATGACCAGGAACTGCCGAACTGGAAGTTGGGAATGCAGCCTGTCAGGGCGGTGAACACCGACCACCACAGCACAATGCGGGTTAATACGCCCCGCGAGCCATAACGGTCACCCAGTCGGCCGGTGGGGACTTCAAACAAGCCGTACGCGATGGTGAAGGCTCCGAGGATCCAGCCGAACTCGGTTTCAGAGAATCCGAACTCTTTCTGAATATCGATCGCCGCCTTGGAGATACAGACGCGATCGAGATAAAGCACGAAGGCCAGCGTCGACAGCAGCAGGATGACGACGTAACGGGCACGGGTCGGGGGAGCCTGATGTTCCATGGGGCGCGTGGTTTTCTGGGTTGCTCGGAAAAGGAAGTGGTGACAGGCAATTGACGCGCAACAACCGCCAGAACGCAACAATCTCAAACCGTCTCAACACAACATTTCGGGTGGCACTTGCGGACCAGCCCACCAACCGACAAACGGGCTACGAATGGATCCGGCGATGGACGACGTAGCCGGGAATCGTGACCCGGATCGAAAACAGCGTGCGACCGGCCGTAATGTAAAGTGTCTTCAAGTCGTCGCCGCCGAAGGTGACGTTGGTCAGCACATCTTCGGGAATGGGGATTCGCCCGCGCAATTCCCCCTGGGGAGTGAACACGTAGATTCCGGGTGGCACTTCAGTCGATTCGTGCGGACCGCGCGCGTGGTTGATGCCCGCCGCGACGTACAGGTTGCCCTGAATATCAACCGCCATGCCATCGCCACCCCGCCCACCCCCGAAATCGTACACCAGGCGCTGTCCGCTGGGGACGGAATCGGACGACAGATCAAACGCCCAGAGCTTGCGATTCCCGCCGGGAACCGGGCAACTGTCCACGACGTACAGCGTCTTTTCGTCGGGACTCAAGGCGATGCCATTGGGGCGCTGGATCGTGGGCTGAGTCAGGACCCGATCCACCGAACCATCCGCATTGATGCGATAGACCGATTCATGCGTCATCTGCATCGTGGTGCGATCGCCATAGCACGGATCGGTGAAGAAGATCACACCGTTGACGCGGGCGGCAATGTCGTTGGGGGCGTTGTACTGCACGCCGTCGAACGTGTCGGTGAGAACTTCGACCACCCCCGTCTCGAGGGTCGTGCGGGTGATGCGCCGCCGGCCCCCCAGACCGAATTCGTTCCCTTCACAGGCCAGCAGGCGTCCCTGGGCATCGAACAACAGGCCGTTCGACCGGCCGCTGTCAGCACTCCAGACCCGGGTTTCGAGCGTTCGCGAATCGAACCGCAGAATCCGGTTGTTCCAGATGTCGGTGAAATACACCGCTCCCTGGGCATCGGCCGCCGGGCCTTCCAGAAAAGCGACCGCGGTGGCCGGGGCCACCGCCGCCTGGGGCGCCACGATCTCAGAGGGCAACGGCGTGGCATGCAGATTCGGCATTCAGGCAGTCTCGTTTCGCAGATCTCAACTGGAATGTGGACCAACACGGAACCGGCCGGCGCCCCGGAGACAACCCCGTCGCCACCCGGTTCCACGCCATGTGTGCTGCGGCCTGGTCGGGCCGGGCACCGCGACCAAGGACGTTCAGCTCTTCTGGCTGGGGGAGCGGTGGAAGTGCACGTGCCGCCAGCGACCTTCCTGGCGATGCCAGACCCGGGTCTCTTCGGTGCCGCGGGTCCCCGGGTTGCCGTCGCCACCCACAAACTGCGTCAACCGGTAGTACGACACAATCGCCACATCACCCAGGACGCGGACATGAATGTCGCTCATGGTGTTTTGCGGCTTGACCTGCCCGCCACTCAGTTTGAAATAAAATGCGTGAAAATCGAGTCCATGCACCAGCCGCCCCAACGCTTCCGGTTCGAAAGCGGTCAGGGTGGGATCGCACAATTCCGCGTAGGTCCCCCAGTCGCCCTGGGCGATGGCGTCCAGCAACTGCTGGCTCTTGGCGATCAACTCGGCTTCAACTTCATTCGACATCGGTAAGCTTCCTCAATTCATCTCAAAACATCAGGAACCGCTGAGAAATTTCCGTAACTCTTCATCAATATCGTTGTTGTTCGGGCGGAACGAATCCGAATCTTCACTCGACGGCGCGATCGGCGCGTCACTCACCAGGTTCATCTGCCGCAGGTCATCTTCTTCGATCACCAGATGAGTTTCCGACGCGCGGCGATTCAATTCTTCGGCGGGCTTTTCGTGCTCGACCGCCGGCTCAGCATCGGCCAGCGGGTCGAGGACGTTGTCCGATCCCAACGAACCGACATCCGGGAGGGTTTGCTTGTCGGTTTCGTCGGCGTGCTGCAACTCGGGCGGCACGGCTGACGAACCCGTCTCACTCAGAACGACCTTCTGCGTCGGCAATGGCCGTGGAATCTCATCGGGCAGCAGGTCTTTGGTCTCGTCACCCAGCGGCAACAGGGGCGCCGCGACAGGCTGAATCACGGAAGGCCGTAACCCCTCTGCCGGTTGATCGCCGGTTCGGAGCGTACTCGACTGGTTTCCGGGGATGAGATCAGCCGACGAACCCGTCTGATCGGGTGGCAGACGAGGCAACCATTCGGTGTCTTCGTCTCGGGTTTCCTTGGGAGCCGCAAACTGCACAATGAATTTGAGCGGCCCGATCGCCAGCGCGCTGCCGGGAACCACGCTCACTTCCGTATTGGGTTCGAGCAGTTCGCCATTCACGCGGGTGCCGTTGGAACTCCCCAGGTCACGGACCAGGATGGTGTCCCCTTCGACTCGGATCAGGCAGTGGCGGCGGCTGACGAGTCCCGACGCAATCCTCAAATTGCATTCAGAGCTGCGCCCTACCAGTGTCTTCGCCCCCAGGCGAATCTGTTTGGTCGTCGAATTAGCACTCGCCACGATTAAACGAACATTCATGATTCCATGATAACGCCAGTCGCCGGGTTTTCCACGTAAGTTTTGACGAATCCAAAATGGTTGGAATTTTACGTATTTTTCGCATTTTTCGCACAGCCGACGACCTGCGGACGAGCTCTGCCGTTGAAAATTTGGCCCGGACCAGCCGCTGGGCAACCGGCGCAGCGGCAGCGCGCTGGTCGTCACCCCCGGAACCTGCGAGTTCATCACTTCTTCTTAAATTGGTCACACACTCTTCTCAAACCCGACTTACGCTGCTTCGGTTTCCGTTCCTGGGGAGAGTTACACGCATGCGGCCGACACTATTATTTCTGCGGTTAGGGTTCATCATTGGCGTCCTGTCGGGACTGAATCTGCTCGATTCGACGCCAGTTCTGGCCGAGATCAAACTGCTGGGCACCGCCAAGATTTCCGGCGAAACCCAGGACCTGTCGGACCTGCCGGGGGAAGTCGCTCCGGGGATTCGCCACACGCAACTGGGGGGGATTTCGGGCATCGACTTCAACCCCGCGGATGGGACGTTTGTGTTGTTGCCTGACCGTGGTCCCGCCGATGGAGCCACACCGTATGCCTGTCGATTTCATCGGGTGCAACTGCAGGTGGACCCGGCCCGCACGCCCGTCGTCTCCGCTCGGCTGCTGCAGACAATTCGATTGCACAACGAGCAGGGACAGCCCCTGACCGGTTCGGCCAAAGCCTTTCGCGGAGCGGAGCCATCGGAATCGTTGCGGTTTGACCCCGAAGGGGTGCGGATCGGCCAGCGAGGAGTGGTCTACCTGTCCGACGAGTATGGCCCCAGCGTCTATGAATTTGCCCCCGGGGGCGTGCGCACGCGAGTCTTTGCGATCCCGCGGAAATTCCGCATCGCCCAACCTTCAGACCAGCCCGAACGGGAAGCCGAAAACAGCACGGGACGGCAGCCCAATGGAGGACTCGAAGGCCTGGCGATCAACCCGGCCCGCACCAAACTCTACGCCGCCATGCAACGACCGCTGATTCAGGACAGCCTGCCTGCCACGATGCCCGGTGGCAAGCGGATCGGAACCAATACCCGTATCCTTGAGATCGACATCGAATCGGGACGGACACGCGAGTTTCTGTACACCCTCGACCACACGGCCAATGGCATCTGTGAGATCCTGGCGATCAATGATCAGGAATTCCTGATGCTCGAGCGCGACAGCCGAGTCGGCTCTGAGGCGATCGCCAAACGGGTGTACAAAATCAGCCTGGCCGGCGCGACCGATATCAGCTCGGTTGAAACGTTGCCAGCCCGAGAGATTCCGGCAGAGATTGTCCCGGTTCGCAAGGAGTTGTTTCTGGATCTGCTCGACCCGCGTTTCGGACTGGTCGGCGAGAGCTTTCCGGAAAAGGTGGAAGGGCTGTGTTTCGGTCCCGATCTGCCCGATGGCCGACGCCTGCTGCTGGTGGCGATTGACAACGACTTCATCGCCGCGAAACCGATCATCATCCATGCCTTCGCTCTCGATCGTAATGATCTGACCGGTTTGGCCCGTTCCACCACCTCAAAGTGAGTTCGCCTTCGTTGCCACCGGGCGTTTTTCGGCCAAAATCAGCCCACCGTGCCCCACAGGAACCCGTCGTGCTTGACTCCGTTACCTAAAGAGCGTAGCCTGAAATTGAAACCTTGCTCGCGAGTGGCAAGCTCAATTCGAAAGTCACGAAGGCTCCCACGGTAATGTCTGCCGTGGGGGCCTTTTCGCATTAACGGCGGTTCGATACGGGAGAACTCGCATGAACACCAACGTCTTAACGTCGACGGATTGCCAAGTTGTCGTCTTCGCGGTTCCGGGCGATGCCGGGGAATTAGCCACTGTTTTGACCGCAGTTCTCGGTCTGCATCCCACCGATGCCATGGTGCAATCACGCAGTGCACCGGGAGTTCTGCCCGGCAAGCTATCGCGAGAGCAGGCTGAGCGACTGGCCGCCGCCATCCAGAACATCGGTGTCCGAGCCGAGGTCGCCAGCCCGGAAGAACTGGCCGATCTCGAAGCGACGGAAGTCGTCCACCACTGCCGTTGCGTCCCGGCGGGGCTTGAGATTGTCGATCCCCGGGGCGTCGTGCAGGCGACGATTCCGTGGGACGAGGTGGACCTGATCAGCGTGGGCGTGGTCCCGCAGGAAACGGGGTGGCATTATCCAACCGGCGACATGGCCATACTCTCGGCGGCCCGGCGCAGCCCGCGCACTCCGCTGGAGATTCCCGCGACTGCCGGCCCTGAAGTCTGGATCACCTGCCGATCGCCCTTCCGCAGTTTTCGGATCGACCACAAGCGGATGAATTATGAATATCTGGGTGACTGCAAAACGGAATCGGCGACAGCCAACTTCATGTTGTTCCTGAACGACCTGATGCGGCACGCCCCGTATGCCTATGTCACGCCCTCGACCCGGGCGTTCCTGGTCCATGGCCCCGAACGACTGTTCCATTTTGACTCGACCGATCAGTTGCGACGGTACACCCAGTTTCACCTGCTGATCCATCGGCATGCCGGGTAGCAGCCGGGGGAGGATTTGTGAATTCCATCACCCGCATTCTGGTTCCGGTGGATTTCAGTGCCGGGACAGAATACCTGGTGGCCTGCGGTTGCCAGTTGGCGCAAGCGCTGCAGGCTCAACTGCACCTGTTGCACGTGGTGATCGACGCGGGGGCTCGGGCCGATGCGACCGGTGCCGCGTCGGAATCTGTCTATGAGGCGCGTGTCAAAATCGGCAAACTGCCCGCCGAGATGCCCCCGCCGAACGTGGTCCTGGCCCGAATTGTGCGGACGGGGCGGCCGGCCCACGAGATTCTGCAGTATGCGCGGGAAGCCGGAATCGATCTGATCGTGATGGGGTCGCACGGACGATCGGGACTGGCCCATCTGCTGCTGGGGAGTATCGCCGAGACGGTGATTCGGGAATCGGCATGTCCGGTGACGGTTGTACCGCGAGCCGACCAGCAATTCCTGCCGCCACCGCGGCCGAATACGCAGGCGCTGGGTCAGATTGCGGAAGCCGAGCGCAGTCTCGAACTGCTGAGGCGTGCCATCGAGTCTGGAGCCACCGATGTGCACCTCGATCCGATTTCCAAGGACGAGTACTCCATTCGCTTTCGCATCGATGGCCGGCTGGAGAATTACTGCCAGGTCGACCGCCGGATTGCTACGCCGCTCATCGTACAATTGAAGCTGTTGGCCCACATCGACATCGCTCAACCATTCGCGCCTCACGAAGGCCGGGTGCAACTGCCCGAGCACCTGGCGGACGTCGAAGTCCGGCTGACGACGGTGCCGACCTGTGCGGGCGAGGCGCTCTCGCTGCGGATCCTCAGGAATGATCACGCACCGACCACACTGCAGGGACTGGGTTTGTCGCCCCGGGGACTCGCAGCCATCGACCAGATGCTGCGCGACGGCGAGGGGTTGATCCTGGTCACCGGGCCGACAGGCGCCGGGAAAACGACCACCGTGCATGCCCTGCTGCGGCGATTGAACAACGGAGCACGCCAGATCGTGTCGGTCGAAGATCCGGTCGAATACAACGTCCCCGAGATTCGACAAATCAGCGTGGATCACAAGCACGGACTCTCCCTGAGTGTCGGGATGCGCACCGTCTTGCGCATGGATCCCGACGTCGTGTTCATTGGGGAAATCCGTGATCTGGAAGCATTGGATATCGCCATGCGGGCGGCGAGTTCCGGGCGCTACGTCTTCAGCACACTGCATACGCGGGATGCCGCCTCGACCATCACGGCTCTGCGGGATCTGCATGCCGACAACTATTCGCTGGCGGGCAACCTGAAAGGGATCGTCTGCGAACGCCTGATTCGCAGGCTCTGTCAGAAGTGCAGTGTCGCCACAGAACCCACGGCGGCCGAACGCCAGCAATTCGCCACGGCTGGCCTCGCGCCTCCTTCCACCTTGCGGCGTCCCGCGGGCTGTCCTGCCTGCCGGCAGACAGGCTATCACGGTCGCACCGGGATCTTCGAAACGGTCGTCATCACCAGCCCTCTGGCTCTAGCGATTCAAGAAGGGCGGCCGGAAGAGGAACTCCGCCGATTGATTCGGGAATCTGGCTCCGGCAGCCTGACGGCCGCGGCACTCGAGTGTGCGCGCGAAGGCGTGACCTCGGTTGAGGAATGCCTGTCGATCAAGTGGACGTGAACGGCCGCCACGCTACTCGGAGGTCGCGAGTTGGCGGACCGCCTCGAGGATCTCGGCGATTCGCTCTGCATTCAGTTCATCGGCCCGACAGGCAAAATTCGCTTTCACGATGAGATCGCGATACAGCACGACCGTCACGGCGGCTTCGGGATGAATGGCCCCGCCGGCCGAACCATCGGCCGGGGCCGCGGCAATTGTCAGGGGCAGGTTGAGTTTCTCATCGAACGACAACGTCTGCACCCGAGAGAACAGATCCGGAATCTCACCGGGCACAAACACGCCGAAGCCGCGCAGGCCCACTCCGCGCTGCCGGTCGATTTCTGCATCCAGCCCCTTGAGCAAGTCCTGCAAGCCCGGCGTAATCTGGCGGATGAACAGCATGACGACCGGCCGATCGCCATTACGGCAAACGTAACAAACGGACTTGGACTTCAACGGCCCTGTCACCGCCCGCACATAAAACGTCGAGATCTTATCGCCAATCTGGGGGCCCGAAGCCAAACCCCGCGCGGGTTCGCCGGCCCCGGCGGTGACCATCGACAACCAGCCTGCCATACACCAGGCCGTCCACCAGTGTGCTGTCCGTCCAAACATTTCCGCGATGCCCTGTCGGAACCTGCGAACCAAAATCCAGGGTCCGATTGTAAACGGGAACGCCGGCTCTCGGGAAGGTGAAACACAGCCACATCCGGCACTGGGTGGCAGACGGGCTGACAACCGCCCCCCTAAAACCCAGTTCCGAAATACAGAGAAGTCGGGGCGTCGAACCGGGCCGCGAATTGTGGCCCCGGAGCACGCGGCGTGGTATAACCCCCATCCACTGCTGGCGACCATCCCGAAGCCACAACGAGCACACCTGCAGGAGTCACCACCCCATGCTGCCGCAAATTCCTACGCCCGCTGAAACGACTCAAGAACAGTACCTGCGACAGATTTTCGTCCGCGACCAGATGGCCGAGTGGTCGAAAAACCCGCTGGTCATGGAACGGGCGGATGGCGTTTTTTACTGGGACGTCAACGGGAAACGGTACTTCGACGGGATCTCCGGCATTTATACCACGGCGGTCGGGCACAACAATCGTCGGGTGATCGAAGCCATCCGGCAGCAACTCGATCGCCTGCATTTCTCTCCCCCCATGCATGGCACCAATCCGGTCGCCGTGCAATTGGCGAACCTGCTGGCCGAGGTGTCTCCGGGAGACCTGTCGGTCGTCAAATTCGAATGTGGCGGATCAGAAGTGACCGAGGCGGCGATCAAGCTCGCCCGGCAATACCATCGCCTGACCGGGAATCCCGGCAAGTACAAGATCATCAGCCGGTATCAATCCTGGCATGGCTCAACCATGGGCTCACTGGCCGCCTCGGGATTGAAATCACGGAAGACGGTGAACGAACCCTTGCCGGCGGGCTTCATCAAAATCTTTCCCCCCACCTGCTACCGCTGTCCGTTCGGCCAAACCTACCCCAGTTGCCAGATCACCTGTGCCAACATCGTCGATAAAGTGCTCGACATGGAAGACCCTTCGACGGTCGCGGCGATCATGGTGGAACCAATCGGCCATACCGGCGGCGTGATTGATCCCCCCGAAGAGTACCTGCGAACTCTGCGAGAGATTTGTGATCGACACAACATCCTGCTGATCTTCGATGAGATCATTACAGGCGTGGGACGCACCGGCCAGATGTTCGCCGCGCAGACGTTCGGAGTCACCCCCGATGTGATCTGCACGGGCAAAGGTTTAAGCGGCGGGTACATCCCCTTGTCGGCCATGATCACCAGCAAAAAGATCGCCGACGCGTTCTGGGGACCGATCGACAAAAACCCCGGCTTCGTGGAAGGACACACCTGGGAAGGGGGCCCGGTCGCCTGTGCTGGGGGCATCGCGATCATCCAGGAAATCCTGGAACGTGACCTGTTGCGAAATTCGCGGGAACAGGGCGCCCGATTGCGGGCCGGTTTCGAACGGCTGGCAAAAAAGCACGGAGTCATCGGCGACATTCGTGGCAAGGGCCTGTTCCAGGCGATGGAGTTCGTGACCGATGTCACGACGAAAGCTCAGTTCCCTGCCAAACCCGGATTCGGCGTGCGGGTTGGCAAGCGGGCGCTGGAACAGGGACTGCTGTGCAGATTCGACCCGCACTGGATTGCTTTTGGCCCGGCCCTGATCGTGACCGCCGAACAGATCGACGAAATGCTAGCGATTCTCGATCGCTGCATCGGCGAAACCCTGGCCGAGGGACGCTGAGAGCTGGAGCACTCCAGTGTCTCATCGGTTCGGCATGCTGGCGTGAACATAGTCGCCGGGAGTTGACGCTCACGCACCCGGCTCGGCGATTCACTCGATGTTCGATTCGTTCACAGGTAAGGCATGCAGACACTGCCCGCATTGTCGATTTTGAATCCCGAGTCGTGTGAGGGATGCGGGCTGTGCTGCGAGGGGATCGGCTCACCGGTCGTTCTGTTGGTGTCGCGGTCCGAATGGGAGACCGTACACCCCTTTCGCTTCCCCGGCATGCCGGCGGAATTGATACAGGAAATTGACGACAATTTCGGCGGGTTATTCCGGGGCCAGGAACCCCAGGAAAGATGCCTGTGGTTCGATGCCACGAATCGACGTTGCCGACATTACGAATGGCGTCCCCAGGTGTGTCGCGATTATGAACTCGCTGGCCGCGCGTGCCTGTTACGCCGGGACGAGTACCGACAACAGATCGCCTCGCAGTGACGAAATCCCGCAGACTCATTCCGGCGAACAGGCCGCGAGGAATTACGGCCGCGAAAACCGTGGGCGACTGGCATCACCACCCGTGAGCGGGGCCGGACTATGGCCTCGGCTCTGAATTCGATACAATCCCGCCAGTTAAGACTGAAATCGTGAGACCGTGAGTCCAAAATGCCTGAAACGAGTCCTGTACCTCTTCCGACCGGTTTTCGTGCCGCCGGCGTTTTCTGCGGTATCAAGAAAGATCAGACACTGCTTGATCTGTCGCTGTTCATCAGCGACCGACCGGCCACCGCGGCAGGGGTTTTCACCACGAATCTGGTCCACGGGGCCCCGGTCAAAGTTTCACGCGCTCGGGTACCGCGAGGCACGGCGCGCGGCGTGGTGATCAACTCGGGAAATTCCAACGCCTGCACCGGCGAAAAAGGGATTGTCGACGCCCGCTGGATGACCGGTCTGGTGGCCAATCAAGTGGGCTGCGCTGAAGACGACATCCTGGTCTGTTCGACCGGGGTGATTGGTCGGTTTCTCCCGCGCGAATGCCTGGAAGCCGGGATTCCCGTGGCCGCGAAAGCACTGGGGAGTCCTCCCGCCGATTTCGAGCGTGCGGCCCGCGGCATTATGACGACCGATACGTTTCCCAAGATGTCGACACGCACCGCGACCATCGCCGGTGCGACCGTCCGTGTCAGTGGCGTCGCCAAGGGGGCCGCCATGATCGCCCCCAACATGGCGACTATGCTGTGCACGATTCTCACGGATGTAGCCCTGTCGCCTACCGATGCGCAACCCATGCTGAAGGCTGCCGTCGATCGCAGCTTCAACTGCATCAGCGTTGAAGGGCATATGAGCACCAGCGATACGGTGCTGTTGCTGGCCAATGGAGCGGCGGTGCCGACACCGCTCGCCGGGGCCGACCTCGCGAAATTTCAGCAGTTGCTGAACGAAGTCGCGACCGATCTGGCGCGGGCCATTATCCAGGATGCCGAGGGCGCGGATCACGAAATCACGATTGACGTGCGTGGTTTACGGACGCGGGCCGAGGCGTTTGCGATCGCCAAGTCAGTCGCCGATTCACCCCTCGTGAAGACTGCGATCACCGGTGGGGACCCGAACTGGGGCCGCATCGTCTCCGCCGTGGGCTACGCGGGAGTCAAACTGGAAGAGAAAGACATCTCCCTGAAACTCAATGGAGTGCCGCTGTATCAGGCTGGTGCTCCCGTTCCGTTTCAGGCCGCCGAAGTCTCGCAGGCGCTCAAGAAAAACCGACAAGTCCACATCGAACTCGATTTGACGCTCGGCCAGGAGGCAGTCCGGTACTGGACCTCGGACCTGACGGCCGAATATGTGCGTTTGAATGCCGATTACACGACATAGTCACCGACTCCGGTTCGCCCCGCGTCGACTCCTCTAGTTCACGGACGAAGCTTGACTGCCACTGCAGAAAACACTGCCGAAAACACTGCCGACGATGCCGTTGAGCAACTGACCCAGGAGGTCGGCCGCTCCCTGTGGGGCCATCTGTCGCGTCGCTCTGCATCGATTTTTGAACGTCGGTGGTGGGACGACCGGATTTTGTCGTGGGCCATGGCCGATGAATCGGTCAAGGTGCAGATGTTCCGGTTCATCGACGTCTTGCCGACCTTGCGGTCGCGCGAGTCGATCACGCGACACCTGCAGGAGTACTTCGACGAGGTGTCGACGCATTTGCCCCGCGCGGCACGCCTGGCACTGGAAGTCTCGCAACCCGATTCGGTGCTGGGCCGGGCACTCGCCATGACGGCCCGCCGCAATGCGCTGCGCATGGCGCAGCGGTTCATCGCCGGAACCGAAGTCGAAGAAGTGCTGCAATCGGTAAGTCGGCTCAGAAAACAGAGTTTTGCCTTCACCCTCGATCTGCTGGGTGAAGCGATCATCAGCGAAGAAGAGGCCGATGCTTATCAGGCCTCGTATCTGAAACTGCTGACCGGACTCACGCCCCTGGTCGATGCCTGGCCCGAGAATTTCCAGCTCGATTTTGATCACCAGGGAACCATTCCCCGGGTCAACCTGTCATTGAAACTCTCGGCGCTTTACAGCCAGTTCAATCCGCTGGATCCGGTGGGCAGCGGTGAGGGGGTCAAAGCCCGACTGCGGCCGATTCTGACGGCAGCCCGCGAATGTGGTGCTTACATTCATATCGACATGGAGCACTACGCGTTCAAAGGCCTGACGCTCGAGATCTTCAAAGACGTGTTGATGGAACCCGCGTTTCGCGACTTTGCCGACGTGGGGATCGTCATTCAGACCTACCTGCCCGATGCCGGTCGTGACCTGCGCGGACTGCTGGAATGGGCCAAAGCCCGGGGGACCAGCATTTGCGTAAGACTCGTGAAAGGGGCGTACTGGGATTTCGAAACGGTCGTCGCCCGGGCGCGGAACTGGCCCATTCCGGTGTACCAGCGCAAATGGCAGTCGGACGACAATTTCGAACAACAGGCGCGGTTGCTGATGGAAAACTATCAGTGGCTGCGGCCCGCGTTTGGCAGCCACAACCTGCGCAGCCTGGCGCATGCCGTCGCCTGGGGCAAACATCTCAAGGTCCCCAGTGGCGCCTACGAAATTCAGATGCTGTACGGAATGGGAGCCGAACAGGCCCAACTCTTCAGCGAAGCCGGACATCGCGTGCGAATCTACACGCCGTTTGGCGAGTTGATTCCGGGAATGGCCTATCTGGTACGGCGACTGTTGGAGAATACGTCTAACGATTCGTTCCTCCGCGCGAGTTTCGCGGAAAACGTCTCGATCAAGGAACTGCTTATGAAGCCTGCCCTGCGTGCCGTCAAACAACCACCGCTGCCTGCTGAAACGCCGACAGACAAATTCGTCAACGAGCCCTGGACAGACTTCAGCCGCGCCGAAAATCGCGAGGCCATGCAGGAAGCCATCGACACCATCGCCGATGAGCTGGGCGAAGACGTCCCGTTGATCATTGCCGGGAAACGCTTCGATACCAAACAGACGATCTCGTCGCGCAATCCGTCCCGCCGCAAAGAGATTGTCAGTAAAGCCGCCACTGCCAACGTCGATCACGTCGCTCAGGCGGTCACGGCCGCCCGGAGTGCCTTCAAGAAATGGTCCCGCACTGACGTCCAGTTTCGCGCCGAGTACATCGAACTCGTCGCGGCGAAAATTCGTGAACAGCGGTTTGAACTCGCGGCCTGGCAGGTTTACGAATGCGGTAAACCCTGGGCCGAAGCCGATGCCGACGTCGCCGAGGCCATCGATTTCTGCCGCTATTACGCGGCGCAGGTCCGGCAACTCTCGACGCCGCAGCAATGCGACATCCCCGGCGAAGAGAACAGTTATTTCTACCGACCTCGAGGGGTCGTTGCGGTCATCGCTCCCTGGAATTTCCCGCTCGCCATCCTGACCGGCATGACAGTGGCCGCCGTGGTCACGGGCAATACCGTGGTCATGAAACCGGCCGAACAATCGCCGATGTCGGCTCTGAAGTTGATGAAGATTTTCGAAGCCGTGGGGATTCCCGATGGCGTCGTGAACCTGTTGACCGGCGTGGGCGAAGACATTGGACCGGAACTCATCGGCAATCCGGGGGTCGATATGATCGCCTTCACCGGATCACAGGCGGTGGGCCTGGGCATCAACGAACGGGCCGCGAAGACCGATCTGCGACAGGACAACGTCAAACGCGTCATCGCAGAGATGGGAGGCAAGAATGCCATCATTGTCGATGATGATGCCAACCTGGACGAAGCCGTTCATGGCGTAATGACCAGTGCCTTTGGATATGCCGGGCAGAAATGTTCCGCATGTTCCCGGGCGATCGTGGTTGATTCCGCCTATGACGAATTCGTCAAACGCCTGGTGAACGCGACCCGCAGTTTGAAAATCGGCCCGGCCGACGAACCGGGAACGTTTGTCGGCCCGGTCATCGACCAGGAGGCCCGCAATCGCATTTTGGACTACATCGAAGTCGGTCAAACCGAAGGGCAAGTCGCGCTGGCCTGTGATGTTGGCAATCTCGCCGACACCGGCTATTTCGTCGGTCCGCACATTTTTGTGGATGTCGCGCCTGATGCCCGGATCGCCCAGCAGGAGATCTTCGGCCCGGTGCTGGCGGTCATTCGTGCCCGCGATTTCAGTCAGGCACTCGAAATCGCCAATGGAACCAAGTTCGCGCTGACCGGCGGTGTCTATTCACGCAGCCCAGCCAATCTCAAGCGGGCCCGCGCCGAATTCGAAGTGGGCAACCTGTATCTCAACCGGGGAATCACCGGTGCCCTGGTCGAACGCCAGCCATTCGGCGGGTACAAGATGTCGGGCATTGGCACGAAAGCCGGGGGCCCCGATTACCTGCTGCAGTTCGTCATCCCGGTCAATATCACCGAGAATACCCTGCGACGCGGCTTCGCTCCGCCCGAAGATCAGCAAGCGTAGCCCCGGCAGCACGATCGCCAGTCCCTATCTCTTCGAGAGGGGACTGCCCGCGGAACGTTTCAGACCGCGCGGATAATTGCCGCCGCGCTTTGGCCCATGTCGGTTCGATTCACCTTCAACGTCACCAGGTTTTCGAGTTCCAAGGGCTCGTGGTGAATGACGTTCAACCGGCACTGGGGATCGGGCCTGTCGCAATTCCTCGTGAACGGCACGACGCCGCGCGACAACCCGAGGACACTCGCCGCCAGTTCGACGGCGCCCGTTCCGGCATCAAACGTGCCGAAGTAGCTCTTCAATCCCATCACCGGAATCGTCTGGGCGGCCGCGCCCAGCGACTGGTGGTAGGCCCGGGCTTCTACGAGATCACTGCGGAGAGTGCTCTTGCCATGCCCGTTGATGTGACCGATCTGCTGCGGCGAAATGCCTGATTTCTTTAAGACCGCGTTGATCGAGCGCACCAACCCCATGCCGTTGGCGGTGTTCTCGGCTCCGGCGCCATCGCAGCCGCCTGCCACCGCCAGGACCTCGGCATAGATCTCGGCACCGCGGGCATGTGCGAAATCATAATTCTCGACAAGAAACGCCGCGGCGCCTTCACCCAGAATGCAGCCATCGCGGTCGACGTCGAACGGACGGCACGCTCGATCGGGATCATCCAGGCGTGACAGATTCTCGGCCAGCGACATGCGTGCGAATTTGCCGGGTGTGACATCAGAACCACAACCCCCGACGATCATGCAGTCGGCGGCGCCACGCTGAATCGTCTGAACCGCCTCGGCCAGCGCGAGCAACGCCGAGGCTTCGCGGGATGTAATCGTGTTGTTCGGACCGCGGGCGTCGTTTTCGATCGCCACGTGACTGGCGGGCATATTGGGCAACTGCGGCAGCAGCCAGAGTGGCGAAATCCGACGCAGGCTGTCTTCGCCAAAGTTCTCGAAACTGAACGTCCCATCCACAGTACAACAGGCCACCGCGTTGATCAGTTCCTGCGGCGTGGAGGGAATGCGTCCGGCGCCGAACACCACCCCGAGTCGCTCGGGATCGACGAACCCCTGTTTCAGCCGCGCGTCGGCCATGGCCAGCGATGCCGCGCAGACCGCCAACTGGATGTCCCGCGACATGAACTTCAGCAGCTTCTTGCGCTGAATGTGGTCCAACGGGTTAAAATCGGGAATCTCGGCGGCCAGCCGGCACGGCAGTTGGTCGTTCGCAAACGCCTTCAGAACTCCGATTCCCGTACGGCCCTCAATCAGATTCCGCCAGAACGCATCTTTACCGATGCCGACGGGCGACACGACGCCCACGCCGGTAATGACGACTCTCGGAATGTTTTGCGGTTGAGTAACCATGGTCTGCGATTGCGGACGCGAAACCATGAAGGGTACACGGATTTCCCGTTTACATCAATTGGAGTTTGTATGAACCGAAGCGCAATTCACCCGGATTCGTACCGCTACGGCAAGCTGCGCGGGATTTGCGGGCGCATTCGCGGCCATTTCCCCGGTTTTCGGCGGTTTTGAGAACCGTTGTTTCCGATCGCCCCGCCGCAGTCCCAGGCGGCATCGCAGAAAGGAGCCCGGTTCTGCCGACGGGCATTCTCCTGACATTTCCGCCCGGTTTCAGGCGAGCCCGAAACATCGCGAACGGCCAGAATCGCAGCCACACGGCCGGATTCTGTTCCACTGCTTGCCCCGGAAAGCCCCGGTGTTATCATTTGGGCCGATAGTCCATCGGTCCCCTCGGCCCATTCGCCGGCATCCCCTGTACCGGGCAGCTCATGAACGAAACGCTACGCAACGAAATCGCCGACACCTACGATGTTGAGGCTTGGGGAGCAGGGTACTTTGAAATCGGTCCGCAAGGAAATCTTCTGGTCCGGCCCGCGCGTGGCGACGCCCGGTATGCCAGCCTCAAAGAGATCGTCGATCATCTCATCACGGCGAGACAGTTGAAGTCGCCGCTGCTGTTGCGGTTCCCGCAATTGCTGGAAAACCAACTCCGGCGACTGCACGAGGCTTACGAACGCGCGACCCAGGAATTCCGATATACGGGTCGACACTTCCCGGTCTTTCCGCTGAAAGTGAACCCGCGACGGGAAGTGGTTGAGACGTTTCTGAAAACGGGCACCAAGATTCCCTGCGGACTGGAGTGCGGCTCCAAGGCCGAGTTGTGTGCGGCCCTCGCGCTGGACCGGCCGGCCGATTCGCTGCTGGTCTGCAACGGATTCAAGGATGTGGAGTTCATCAAACTGGCCTTGCTGGCCGTCCAGTCCGGTCAGCGCGTTGTCATTGTTGTCGAGAAACTGAACGAACTCGAAATCGTCATTCGCGAAGCACGCGAATCGGGAGTGACTCCGCTGATCGGGTTGCGGGCGAAATTGTATTCCCGCGGGTCCGGTAAATGGGCCGAGTCGGGGGGTGAGTCGGCCAAATTCGGCCTCACCACGTCTGAGATTCTCGAGTGCATCCGCCGTGTGAAAGCGGCGGGCCTGTCTGACGCTTTGAAGCTCCTGCACTTTCATATCGGGTCCCAGATCACCGACATCAAGCGGATCAAAAACGCGATGCGCGAAGCGGCCCGCGTGTACTGCAAAGTGCGGCAGTTGGGTGTGAATGTCGAGTTTCTCGACATTGGCGGGGGGATGGGTGTCGATTACGACGGCTCGAAAACGATGTTCGAAGCCTCGATCAATTACAGCATGCAGGAATTCGCGAACAACGCGGTGTACGTGATCCGCTCTGTCTGCGACGACGAAGCCGTCCCGCATCCAAATCTCGTCACCGAGAGCGGTCGTGTGATGACCGCGTACCATTCGGTGCTGATCCTGTCGATTCGTGATGAAATCGAAACCTTCGCCGACGATCAGCCACAGGTCACGGTCGATGCCGATGATCCCCAGGCCATTACCGAACTCAAGGAGATGTTTGACGGCATCAATTCCAAGAATTACCGCGAGTTCTATCACGACGCGCTCGAACAGAAAGACGCGTTGTATACCCAGTTCGACCTGGGCCTGGTGAGCCTCGAAGACCGGGCCAAAGGGGAAGTGCTGTTCTGGGAGACCTGCGCCCGGGCATACAAACTGTCGCGCGCGGTCAAATCGCCCGAAGAGGAATTCGAGACGCTGCGGAAGATTCTGGCGTCGAAATACCTGTGTAATTTTTCAGTGTTCCGCTCAGCTCCCGACAGTTGGGCGATCGGCCAGTTGTTCCCCATCATGCCGATCCACCGGTTGCACGAATTACCAACCGAACTGGCCACCCTGGTCGATTTGACCTGCGACTCGGACGGCAAGATCGACCGTTTTGTCGACATCAAAGACGTTAAGGACGTGCTGGAACTCCACCACTTCCGACAGGAACCGTATTACCTGGCCATGTTCCTGGTAGGAGCGTACCAGGAAGTCATGGGCAGTAACCACAACCTGTTTGGACAACCCAACGAAGCCCAGGTGGTCATCGACGCCGATGGTCGGTTTCATGTGACGAAAATCGTTCCGGGAAATACGGTCGGCGACATGCTGAACTTCGCGAAATACGACACGGCCCAATTGCGGGAGCGTTTCGAACGTCGCATTGCCTCACAGGTCGAGTCGGGACAACTGACACGCGAGGCCGGAGACCGTATCGTCGCCGAATACGCCGCTGCCGCCGCACAGCAGACGTATCTGGGATAATCTGACCGGTGTTGCGGCCAGCGGTTCCGATGACCGAGAACTCACAGCAGAACCACAGTGCACCATGGCTGAATCTCCATTTGCCGCTCAACCGTACCAGGGAATTCCCACGTTTGGCCGTCGCCCCTTCACTCGCGACACACAGGGAGCGGATGTCGCGATTCTGGGTGTCCCCTACGACGGGGCCACCAGTCATCGCAGCGGCGCCCGCTTCGGGCCACGGGCCATCCGCGAAGCGTCTCTGCTGTTGTGGGGTTACAATAACGCCCTGGGCGTGGCCCCGTTTGACACATTGCGAATCATCGATGCGGGTGACGCTGACATCGTTCCCCCTGATCAGCAGGCCACCCAGAAAGCGATCGAAGCCGAAGCTCGCCAGTTGAGTGCCAGCGGTGCCCGAGTCCTGGCGCTGGGGGGAGACCACTCGATTTCGCTGCCATTGCTGCGTGCCGCCACGGCGCTGCATGGGCCGGTCGCGCTCGTCCATTTCGATTCCCATCCCGATACCTGGGACGCCGAATTTGGAACGCAGAAGTACAGCCATGGCACAGTCTTCCGCCGTGCGATTGAAGAAGGCCTCATCGATACCTCGGCCTATTTTCAGATCGGGATCCGCGGCCCCACCGCCGGCCCGGCCGATTATGCGGATGCCCGACAACTGGGGGCCACGCTGGTCACGCTCGACGCGGCCCTCGCGCGGACTCTGCCACTGGTACTGGCCGAAGTCACTGCCGTGATTGGCAACAAACCCACCTATGTCACGCTGGACATTGATGCGGTCGATCCGGCATTTGCCCCGGGGACCGGCACCCCCGAACCAGGTGGCTTTACCAGCCACCAGATGCTGCAGTTGGTCCGAGGCCTGGCCGGGCTGAACATCGTGGGAGCCGATCTGGTCGAGGTCGCCCCCCCTTACGATCATGGGCAGATCACGGCCATCCTGGCAGCGAACCTGGTGTTCGAAATCCTGTCAGTCGTGGCACTGAAACAGGCCAACTGATTTCGCCACTCAGGTCGCTTGCCCGGTCCTCTAATCTGAGCCGAACCGCTTACGGCTTGGACTTCTGATTCTTGACGATCAAATCGTCACGAGAATCGGTGAGGTCGACTTCAAACACGACATCATCTTCGGTCGGTTCGCGGAATGTGTAGGAATGCTTGATCGGCTGACCTCCCGACTGAAATCGGGAGACGATGCGAAATTTTCCAGGCGCCAACCCAGTCAGTTTGAAGGTCAGAACATCGCCATTTTTCTGGGTCTCCAGTTTTTGCGATGTTCCGTAGTGCCAACCGATCGACCCGTCCCCACGTTTCATGGGCATTGGCTGATCCCATTCGGCACTGAAGGCGGCCAGTTCTTCGGCCGTGCCATGCACTTCTCCCGCCACTTCCAGAAACGGACCAACTTCGATGTCACCCAGATTCTCGCCAGCCTCGACAGGACCGATCATCAACGGAGCCAAGCCTGCCGGTTCCACGTAGAACCAGTAAATGTTATTCCCGAGTTTCTGATCGAGGGGATCGAATTTCTGGAGTGTGTCGAGCACGACGCGGCCCTGCTTATCCGACCAGCCCCAGGTGGGACCTTTCAATCCTTGCATCGGATACGGGCCGGCACTGGCGGCTTTTTTGCTGCGGAGAAAATATCGGACTTCGGCATCGGCGACCGGTTGTTTATCACGCGACACCAGTCGAAACTGCAGCGGTTTCGCCGGCGTGAGCGTCAGAACCGTCGCTGTGTCAGGTTGAACTGCGACGTCGCGAAACACGGTTTCTTCATATCCAGCGGCCCGGATCTCAATGGAGATCGGCTCAAAGGGACAACGCGGGACTTCGAACACGTTGGACTCCAGGTCGCCGCTGGCGAGCGTCTGATACGATTGTCGTTTGACGAGCACCTCACCCTTGACCACCGGGTTGCCTGTCGGTGATTGGAACTTGAGTCGGGCGGTCATCGTCGGCGGGTCGTCTTCCGGGACCCGATCGCGGACGTGAATTGTCAGGTCCCCGGTGGTGACATTTCCCTGCCAGTCTTCGGGCCCCGGTATCGGTTGCCCATCGGGCGTTTTCGTTTTCCAACTGTTAAACGTCAGGTCGACACGGATCTTGTAGTCCCCCGCCGCCCCCACGATGGTGGGACCGACTGGTTGCTCCAGTTGCTCGGCGTCCCCTTTCTCCTGGACGACCGCCAGCG
Organism: Planctomycetota bacterium; assembly: GCA_018242565.1. Lineage (GTDB taxonomy): Bacteria > Planctomycetota > Planctomycetia > Planctomycetales > Planctomycetaceae > JACQFH01. The sequence continues at coordinate 25,635 of JAFEBR010000329.1, forward strand.
AAATTGCCTGCAGGACCGTCGTCTGCCCCGGCTTCAGTGTCCAGCGTTCTTTGATCGGCCATCCGGAATACCAGGCATGCGGCAACGGAATCGCCTGCCCGGCGTCGCCGATGAGAAAAATACGATCGTCCTGCCGCCAGGTTTCGGACCAGAACGAAACGGGCGTCTCACCCGCATTTCGGACATGCAGGCGGACAGCCAGTTGTGACCCGTGTGGAAAGGTCATCGTGGCGTCATCCTCGGCGGTCAGTCGGCCCGGCTTACGATGGCACACTTCGACCGCCGCCTCTAAACCGTTGACCACATTTCCCCAGACTAACTCGGGCCGCGGACGTTTGAGCTTGGGGCGCGATATCGTAAAACCGACCGGGGCAGCCTGAATTGTTCCGGCCCAGGCACGTGCCAACTCCTTGTCCGGCCAGACACGGGCAAATTCCTTGGTCACCTCCGCCGAATGACCCAGGTAACTCAGAACCAACTGGAATTTCCCCTCGGCGAGTTGGCTGGCAAGGGCCGCATCCCAATGCAGGGGCCGGACCAGCATCACCACGCTTTTTTGTGGCTCCAGCTTTTCGACGCGGCCTGAACTCAACGTCATCATCGAGTCGGTCGCCATCCGCGTGCGGACGGGGCTCTCGATGAGTTTCCCGGCCTGATCGCGAACCTCAGCCCGAAACAACGTGGGCGCGAATACATCCGAAAAACTCTTGCCTTCTGACGGTGGTGATACCGCATCTCCGTAACGTGTTCCCTGCAAGGCCATGGGGCGGTCGCTGACGTTTTGAATTTCCACCAGCAGGGTGACTTTATCGGGTGTTGCATATTCAGAATCGCCCGACCTGCGGGCCGAAAGCGCTTTCTGAAAATCAGGCTGCTGCTCGTCAGTCTCTGCGGCCACAGCCACGGCTCTCATCCGCAGACCGGACGCTGCCTCTCCCCAGGGGACAGCCGCAGCCAACTCGCTCGAAGCGACTTTCCCCTTAGGACGGGCTTGAGCCCCTGCGGGTTTCCGGGAGGGTACAGAACTCGGTTGCGCCAGAACGAGCCGAGACGACGGAAATCCCCCCTCAAGTAGCGCCACCGTCAACACCAGGAAAGCGGTGATCGCACCACACGCGTGCCGGGGTCGCGGTTGCCGCTGCATTCGAGACGAACTTCGGGCGTAATTCATCGGCCAACTCCTTAAAATCAGTTTGTAGACAAGCTCAACGCACGCACAACCGATACGGGGATTCTGCGATCCCGTGGAATTGACGATGAGGAGCGGGAAAAATTAGTGGAAAACCTGTTTTACCTGAAATCGTACGATCCGTTCCACACCCCGACGACCGAGTTGGCTCAGGCGCCGGCTCGGGGGATCGAACGAATTTTCAACTTGCTTCCTGACACGCCTTGCGAAGCCAGCCCTCCAATTCCGCATCAATTTCGGCGGGTTTGGAAATCCGCACCCGATGCGAGACCATGGCATTGAAGCTGCCGGACTCTTCGAGGCGATCGGTGGCCGACTGACCTTTCAGGTTGATCCCCACATCCAGGCGTGTTGCCGTCGATGGCTGGATGATCGCAAACTGCTTGGCCTTCCGGACGCTGACATAGGCTTTTTTGGGGGCGAATTCCACCTGCTTGTCGATTCTTTTCAGCAGGACGACGAGCTTATCGTAAAGCGGTTTCAGTTCGGCCTTATTTCCGGCATATTGCGCGGCCACCAGATCGTCACTGCCGGGGGCCGGTCCATCGGCTGGCCGCAATGCTTCCAGCGCAATCTGGTTGGCATAACCGTGCGAAACACCATGCTCTCCTTTGAGGAATTTCATGATTTCGCCGTGCTTGCTGAATTGTCCCGCTCGAATCAGTTTCTGCCATTCTGCAAAACTCTTCCCGGTCTTTTCCGGAAGCTGCTCGAGCATGGCCTTTCGGGTTTCTTCAGGAGACTTTGCCATCGTTCATTTCCCTAAAAAACAACGGAACACAAGACACGCCACCCACACGCCGCACGACTAGATCTGGCGATCAACAGGCCAGTTTTCCGAGCGGCACTTTTTCGGAGTGAGTGGCTCCAGCAGTTTGAACAACACGTGCAACAGGCGCACACCGAACGATGGACGGCCCGTTTCGACGATTGCTTTCAAGGTCGCACAGATCATCGCGCCACCCTGATTCATCTGCTTGGCGGTCTTTGTTCCGGCCGGCAGATTGGCGTGCGTCAGCGTATATTCCACACCTTCTGGAACTTCTCGCAATTCATGAATGACCGTGCAGGCCGGGTCGTCGAACTGGGTGAACCGAAAGGTATGTACGTATCGACGCGGTGGATCGAATTCGAGCACCTCGCCGACCACTCCCGTCGTTTTACCACTCGGAGAACGCATCCGGATCTGCCCGCCGGGCTTCAGGCCGTTCGTCTCAAGCCGCATGTTGAACATGCACTTCTGCAATTCATCGGTCTTCGTGATCTCATGCCAAACCGCCTCGATGGAGCCACGAATTACGACCCGAAAAACGGCCTTGTCACTTTCGCCCATGAGTTTTCTCCCGAGATTCGATGCGGTATTTGAGCTTCGTCAGATTGCTGGCCCACAGCGCACTGTATTCACTGGTCCAGCGGTCGTAGATCATTTGAATGGGAACGCAATTGAAAAACAGCCTGCGGCTGCGACCGTCCTTTTCAGACACGATCAAGTCGGCCAACTCCAGAATCTGCAGGTGCTTCATGACGGCGATTCGGCTCACCTCAAAAAAGCCAGCCACATGCTTCACCGAGCAGCCAGGACGATCCTTCACGATATCGAGAATCTTCCGACGAGCCGGGCTCGCGAGTGCCTCGAAAACAACATCCATGGAGTCGGCCATAATAGGTAACCAAAAGGTTACATATTCACCCGGTTCAAGTCAAGCGTCAAGACGGGCGGTGAGCCGCAATCTGTCCGTCACCCCAGGTGGCAATGCCTGAACTTCAGCGGTCGGGCCCAGCGTTCTTGCAATTCCGAACTCCGGTACACCCCGCGTCCTCGCCTGCCGTCGGAACCTCATCCTGAGAAACATGATCAGAACGGGTTCACCCCACAGTCCGAACGGAACTTTTGCGGCGGACTGGTTCCTTGCAGTGACTTCCGATTGGCTCTACTGTGGATCGGCGCATCGCACGTCTCTCACAGGGAGCAAGAATGACCTCGGCTGAGTCCGCAACTCGTGCTTCGTCTGTGCGCCACCTGGTCGTGGCAGTCACGATTGCCATGTCGGTCATCCTCTATCTGGACCGTTACTGCGTATCGTTCGCCGAACGGTACATCAAAGAGGATCTCGGCCTGTCCGAGTCACAGATGTCCTGGTTTCTGAGCGCCTTTTTCTGTTCCTACGCGCTGGCCCAAGTTCCGTCTGGCTGGCTCTCGGACCGGATGGGGAGTCGGGGAGTGCTCGTTCTGTATATCGTTTCATGGTCGTTTTTCA
>JAFEBR010000330.1 GCA_018242565.1 Planctomycetota bacterium
CGATGTCGTGCTGTTGGTCCTCGAGCAAGACCCCGTGCTCCCCCGCATCTTGAACCCGAAGGCCGACCCCGATCTGGAAATGATCGCCCTCAAATGTCTGCAAAAACCAGCCGAGCTACGATACAACTCGGCCAGCGAGCTGGCGGACGACCTGGAGGCCTACCTGGCCAATGAGCCCATTTCGGCTCGTTCTACGAACGTGACCCAACTGCTCAGCCGCATTCTGCGCGAGACCCATCACGCGGGACTGCTCGAAAACTGGGGCGTGCTCTGGATGTGGCACAGCCTGGTCCTCCTGGTGCTGTGCTTCATCACCAACTGGCTGCAATGGCAGCATGTCGAAGCCAGATCGCCATACGTCGGTTTGTGGGTCATCGGCCTCGGAGCCTGGGCCTGTATCTTCTGGTCGCTGCGACACCGGTCGGGACCGATCACGTTCGTGGAACGGCAGATCGCCCACGTCTGGGGCTCAAGTATGATCGCCAGCGGCCTGTTGTTCGTCGTCGAGACACTGCTCGGCATGGAGGTCCTCAAGCTTTCTCCCGTGCTGCCACTCATCGGCGCCATGGTGTTTGTCATCAAGGCGGGGATTCTGTCGGGAGCCTTCTACTTTCAAGCCGCGGCGAATTTCGCGGTGGCCATGGTCATGGCCTGGATCCGACACGAACACCTGCAACCCGACATCGGGATTTCTCTGTACGGACTGGTCGCAGCAGCGAGCTTCTTCTTTCCCGGTCTCAAGTACTACCGGCAACAGCGGAAATCGCGGTAGCCTCACGGCGCCCACCGCGGTCAGGCGTCTCAACCGGCGAATCGCACTCTGGCGAAACTCGGTCTGTCGACCATCCGTCCGCCGGTTCGGAACAGGAATCGCGCGTCACGACTCCAGGCTGGGCGTGCCCACAGTTTTTCTGTGTTTTCGGCAGGCCCGCACAGGCCAGAACGGGTCGTATCCAACACCGCTAAACTTGAACAAATTACAACAATTTGACTGAACCGCCTGTATCGATTCTGCCGATAAGAGAGACTGGGAAATCCTTGCAGGCAAGAGTCATGGTCAAATCGCAATACATTTCAACCGGTTTTGGGGGCCTCTGGCCGCGGGTCATCGCCCTGTTGCTGGCGGCCTGCTCGGCTGGCTGCGTCTCCCCCGGTCCGATTGGATCGGAGACTCAGCCCAACGTCTTCGTCATGCGGGGACCGGCGGGCTACTTTCCCAACCTCGCGGAATTTGAAGAACGTCTGGTCGCTGAAGGGACTTGCCCAACGGTGGCTTACCCCGACGCTGAAGGAGCGATTGCCGAGCGCATCATCGGTGGCCGTAACCGCGGACGGCTGAATGGACCGATCGTGATCGTCGGTTACAGCAGCGGCGCACCAGCAGCGGTCTCGTTGTCTAACAGACTCGGCTCGCGTGGCATTGAGGTCGATAAACTGGTCCTCGTGGAATCGACCGAAGCCAGCGTTGTCCCCCAGAATGTGCAGGCCTGCCTGAACATCTACAAATCGCAACCCTGGGCCAGAACAATTCCCGCGTTCACCGGCCACCCCGTCAGCGCGGCCGGTGCGACGACCGATCTCGTCAACTACGACGTGCGGGAATACAACGACGGACGCTTCGACTACGAGAATCATCTGACGCTGGCGGCCAATCCGCACGTGCAGGACCTGATGATTGACGAGATCCTGGAAACATTCGATCCCCAGGAGCCAGAACCCGAATCGAGCAAGACCGAGACCCCGACGCCGGAATCGCCCATGCCGCTCCCCGGAATGGAAATCGACCAGGGGGGCGCGAGTCCCGCAGGCGAGCCCGAACCGGCCGTCATCGAAATGCAAGCCCCCGAGTCTTAATCGGGCCAAGGCAGATCGCAGGTCGCCTGCGCAGCCCGCTGCGGTCAGCTATTCCGGCGAACTGACCAGATGGCCATCGCTTTCAAAGGCCTCAATCCGAGCGCACAGCGTGGTCTGCACCGTCTTCAGACGTTCGTCTCCCTGCAGCTTGCCCCCTTCGCGGTCGGTGACGTAGAAGACGTCGAGCACCTGATCGATATGCGTCGAGATCTTCGCCAGCGAAATCGACAGCCCCGCCTGAAACAAGGTCTTCGTGATAATGTACAGCAGGCCGCGACGGTCGGTGGCGAACACATCGACGACGGTGAACTTCTCGGATGAGTCATTATCAATGACCACCCGCGTTGGCTCACGGTCGATCTGGGTCGACTCGGCCCGCTGAAACCGGCGGTTGCGATCGAACAGTTGCTCGACCGTCGATTGGCCGCGCAGCACCTCCGCGACAGCCCCCTCGACTTCCCGCATACGAAATTCGGGGACCTCGGCGGCGTGATCGAGGTCATGAACCCGAAAACTGTCGATCACCACCCCCTGTGCCGTCGTACAAATATTCGCGGAGAGAATCTGCAAACCCTTCGCCGCCAGCACACCGGTGATCTTATGGAACAGGCCGGAACCAATCGCATCGTGTGTCAGAATGCGATACTCGACGGTCTGGGTGGCGGGCTCGTAGCGTCCCTGCACGACGACCTGCCCCGATTCAAGCTGACGAATGCCCACCAGATCCCGGATGATCTGCTCGGCGGGTGTTGCGACCAGGTAATGCAGGGGCAGCGACTCGAGTTCATTATCGTGCAAATCAGGCAAGGTCTCGGGAGTTTGCGCCAGCAGGGTCCGCACACCACCCGAAACCTGGCGGATCCGTTCGGCCTCCCGAAACTTGGCCGGGGCCCCCGACAGAATCTGCAGGGCGCCTTCATACAGTCCCGACAGCAGTTCCGCTTTCCAGTTGGTCCAAGTCGTCGGACCGACCGCCGTCATGTCGGCGGCCGTTAACACCAGCAGCATCCGCAAACGTTCGGTGCTGCCAACATCACGGCTGAATTTCACCAGCATCTGGGTATCCGACAGATCTCGTCGAAACGCCAGATGCGCCATCAGCAGATGCTTGTGCACCAGAAAGACCAGCATTTCGGTTTGCGCCGCCGACAACCCCAGGCGGGCCGCAACCGTACAGGCGATTTCGCGGCCGACGTCACTGTGGTCGTGCTCGTAGCCTTTGCCCAGGTCATGCAGCAACAGCGCCAGGTGCAGCAGTTCCCGATTCTTAATGTTGCGGTACGCCACTCCGATGGCACCGGGTTCGCGCTCGAACCGCTCAGCCGCTTCCACAGCCCGCAACGAATGTTCATCGACCGTGTACGCGTGGTACTGATTGAACTGGAGCAGGCAGCGGGCGTGTGACATTTCCGGAATCACAATCTCCAGAATGCCCGTGCGGTACATGTCCCGCAATTGCCGCCCAACCTGCCCGGTCGATCGCAGAATCGACAAGAACCGCTGCGCTGCATCCGGCGACACCTTGCGCGGCAACTTGGTGGCGATCTGGCGAATCTCTTCGACGAGATGAGGCGAGAGTTGCACCGAGTATTGCGCCGCCAGCTCAAACACATGGAGCTGCGACTCGAGCGTCTCCCCGAACCGGCTGCGACGCCGCGGGGCGATATCGATTTCGTCATTCACGCGATACAGCTCATTGCTGTTGTGCGAACGAATGAACTTCCAGAATTTCGCCCCCCACGAGAGGGGACGCAACCGGGCCACGAACCGCTCGGCGATATCGGCAACGGCGGTCGAGTGGCGGAAGAACGTCTGCATGAATCGCTCAACCGGTCGTTGTCCCGGCCGCGACGACACGCCATGCAGTTCGGCTAAGCGCAACTGTTCGTCGCGAGTCAGAACTTCCTGGGCTTTGCCCGCGGCGAAGTGCAGGTCGACGCGAATGCGTGTCAGGAATTCCTGGGCCGCGATCAGCGCCTGGGCATCGTCACGGCTGATGGCCCCTTCCATCCTCAGGATGTCGAACTCGCTGGTTCCGTAACGGGCAAAACCCAGCCAGCGAATCAGATGGATATCGCGCAGGCCCCCGGCCGACCGCTTCACGTCCGGCTCCAACTGACGTTCCGTTTCGCCGTGCTGCTGCCGTTCCTCCAGTCGGGATTTCAACACTGCCTGGTAGAAGGCGGCAAAACTGCCATGCCGAACCTGACGTCGGTAACGGTTGATGAACGATTCGAACAGCGGCTGACACCCCCACAACAGGCGTGTCTCTACCAGTGCCGTGGCAAACTGCGGATCGCCCCGGGCGGCCGCCAGGGCATCGTGGGGTGTGCGCACACTGTGGCCCAGCTTGATGCCCCCATCCCAGCAATCGCGTACAAACCGCGAGATACTCTCGGGGACGCGCCGATCACATTTCGGGATGTGCAGAAACAACAAATCAACATCCGAGAACGGGGCCAGTTCGCCTCGACCGGTGCCACCCACTGCGACAATGGCCACCTGCTGCCGAATCGACTCGCGTACATCGGCCGGCAACTCATGAATCGCCGACTCGAACAATTCCCGGACCACTTCGTCGGTCATATCACAGATCAAGGACGCGACCTGCAAACCCGGAGCCCCCCCCGCGTAGCGTTCACGCGCCTCGTCCCGCAGCGACTGCAGGCGCAGCTTCTGCCGGGCCAGCTTTTCACGCCAGCCATCTTCGGCGGGAAGGGCCGTCGCGAATGTCTGCCCCGTCTGAACCAACTGGAACGCTCGACCGAAAGAGGTGAGTTTTGACTCGAAACGCGAATTGAACCGCGATCTACGCCTGATA
>JAFEBR010000331.1 GCA_018242565.1 Planctomycetota bacterium
CGCCTGTAAATACTCAGCGCGACCGAAATAAGAAAAAGTGCCACCGAGCACGTCAGGTCGCCAGCCCGCGCCGCAGATTCTTCCCAAACTCACGGCCTGCACGAGGCCAGCAGGGTGGGTGGCCCCTGCCTGCCGCGTCGAAACAGGACAGCTTACGTTCCGCCTTTTCCGGTTTGGCCTTCGCCTTCTGGGCCTTGGGCTGCTTGTCGTGCTGCTGCTCGACTTCGTCGGCCTTCGTGGCTACGGCCACCTCGGTGGGTTCCGGCGCGGCGGGGGTGCCGGGTTGGACCTTCCAGCGGTTGATCCGGGGCTTCTTGGGGGCGGTCGCCTTGGCGGTCCCAGTCGTCTTGGCCTTAGGTTCGGTCTTCGCGGTCTTCTTCGTCTTGGTCGCCATCATTCGTTTCCTTTATCTGGGTGGTCTGTAATTCGCGTCTTGCCGACCATCGGCACGCGACGACAGGACAGTTACCTCGACCCCCGAAACGCATCAAGCGCGGTTGATGGAATTCCAGCCGGAATTCTGAATGTTTTCTAGCACCCAGGAATTACACCGATTCGGCCCGAAAACCATGTCTGAACCACATGATCCCCGCCCGCCGTTAAGTCCCACGGCCCTGCCGTTGGCCAAGGCGTCGCTTTCGTAATGGCCCAGGTGCCTGTCCTGCCGAACAAGGACGGCTGACGCGAGATGGAACGCGATTACTCGGACGAGCACCACTTTGCAGCAGTTCGGGTCGACGACATTCGCCCGTGAATCTGGTAGAGGCTGTCAGCCCGTCGACGGTTTGTCGGACTTTACTCAGTTGCTCGCACAGGGTTTGGTGGAAATCATACCGGGAAGTGGCGGCGGTGATCAGCGGAGACTTGCCAGCGGCGGAGAGCGACGCCCACGCCATGCTTCAACAAATCAGGATGGCTGCGGGGTGATTAGTTGAAGCCCACGTCGATCAGATGGGCCGCTTCCCAATATGTCCCACGCCAGGAAGACCGCGTTAACAAAACTGCGAATCACTAAATTACTTCAGAATTCCGTGACACAGAGTGCTCGTCGTTGCCCGATGATCGCTAAAAGCCAGCCGCTGTTCTTAGGTCAATGAATAGCAAGGAAACGGGCAGACGTTGGCCCATAGCCGCGGATATGCCCTTACTATGGTTAGTTGGTTTTTGCAATCAACGAAAAGAAGATTCTGAATTCTTCATTGATAGTCTCCAGCTAAACTCGAATGCCTCGTACCATTGTTCCAGAATAGAATAAAACGCGTCGGCTCGAATCCACGTTTCTGCAAGTGTGGCCTTATCATGCTTGTATGATTTTCCACGCCGGAAAGCGACTAGACGAACATTTTCCTCAACATCGAACTGAAGAATGTAACTTCCATCGTCGAAAGCGGAATCGCCATCAGGAGCCCAGACAATTCTCTTGGAATTGATTGCCTTTTCGAATTCAGGAAAAGAAACCCCAAAATAGACTGCTTGAGGTTCATCCGAAAAAACTGCACTCAGATAAGCATCAGCGACTTCACCAGCATCAAAGCAGGCGAATGCGGCTGTGTGCGAATTGCGGTCGGCAAGTCGCCGCCCAACCTCGTCAAACGAACAAGCGAGCATAGTTGCACGATCTTTGTACACTCCATAACGATTGCCACAAATGTGTATCACAAAGCATCCGAGAGCCCGATAGCTCAATCGCTCGTAAGCTTGTGTGATTTTTGATTCAATGGCAAAAAGGTGCGGATTTCCGACGATCATTTCAAGAGCTCTCGGATCTTATTTGAAATGCTTTCAATTCGAATTGGATCAACGCCACTGGTCGACCCGTTCCAGTGACTCTCGCCATTAGATGGTGCGCTGAATCTGTGAATCACTCCATCACTATCCTTTACCCATCTGACTCCCTTGTCGTCAACTACAGAACGGTCAAATAATTCTTGAACGTTTTTTGGCTCTGGACTGACCGAATTTGGGTGATGTTTTGGATTTGACGTTCGTATAACTCGTGTATTTTTACTTGTAGCAACATCTCGAAGTTGTTTGCGAACTTCCCGCTCAATCGCTTCAGCGGCCTCTTTGCCGAGCGACTCCACCTTTCGCAGGTGATCGAGCGTTTCATCGATTTTCGTCCCATCTCCTGCGGCCTTCTTGATCAACAACTCTGCTGTCTTTTTCGCTGCCTTTGCTTTTGACTCTGCTGTCGGAATTCTCTCGGCAGCCTTAGTATACGTTTTTCCCAGCAAGTTGCAAAACGCTTTGGAGATGTTGTGGACCCACACGCCGGACTGGCCCACGAAGTACGTGTGCTGATCAGCCACTTCGAAATTGTAGGTCGTAAACGTCGCGTCGCCTGCCGCCTTCTCGATTCGAATGTCCGAAATCTGCGCTCGCCCACCGCTCGCCAAAATGAGCTGATCTCCAACTTGTAATTCCGCGGCCGGGACAAATTCGTTCCGTTGCGATACGAAGAAGGGGTGCTCGGCGGTCGTTCCCAAAGTCTCGGAGAATCCGTCATCCCGCTGAATCGTGACGTGGTAAAGGCGGTCTGGGTGCGTTACAAACGTTCGCAGAACCAGCTTGTAAACGGGCGAGGACTTTCCGAGGGCGGCCGGGTCGCTGCAAAGCACCGATTGGCCCGCCGCTATCGTTTCGATCGGGCGCAGCCCGTCGATCGTGTGAATCGGCGTGCCGGCGACAAAGCACATCTCCAAGA
>JAFEBR010000332.1 GCA_018242565.1 Planctomycetota bacterium
ACAGAGGCCGGCTGTCATCAGCGCGCGCACGGTCAACCAGGGGTAAGAATCGCGGTCGAGGAGGTATTCCGCATACTCGTCACACCATTTCGGACGCCGGTCCGCGAGTACGGCGACCAGACTCTTATAATACGGAATCGCCAGCGGCCCCAATCCCTTCATCGCCGAGAACGAACAGGTTGCGACGACCGCAATCGCGGAAGTTTCCAGGGCCGGATTCCAAGACGATGTCCTCCCGATCTGAACAAATTGCTGTTGTCGGGCAACTTTGAATGCCGTTTCCGCCGTTTTCGCAAACGCCATGCGTTCTGTCTCATCCATGCCGGCGAAGAACTTGATGCATTCTTCGTCTCGCCCGGCGTGGATCAGGCTTTCTAGTTCTTCCACAGTCCGTGTCATAGGCATTAGCTCCCATCAGTTCGATCGAGATACATTTCTGCCGCCAGAATGTGCTTGCACGGCCCGCGCTGCCCTTGGTATTTCGAGAACCAGGGACAAGTACACTTTGGCCCCGCTTCCCCCAGCCGAACGCGATGCTCGACCCCTGACCCGGCGACGAACAACTCCAACTGCTCGGTGGTTCGTTGGCCGAGGCGCACTTTGTCTTCGGCCAGCAACTTGTTGGCTCCCTTCAGGCGTGGCTGATGGGCATCTAACAGCGACAGGTCGAACGGCAATTCGCGATGGAAATAGGCCCCCGCATCTAAATCGAAACCGACAAGGCCCCGGACCCCCAAAACGGTGAGCGCCGCCGTCACTGCGTCCGGTTCAAGTTTCGATCGGCGAGCGACATCCGCCGGGTCGATCACCGCATCCCACTTCAGGGCCGCGCGGATTTTGGGGAGCGATGCCTGCCAGTCGTCGCCTGCCAAAGTTCGCAGCGTCTGCCCTTCTCCCGAAAATCCGCGCCACACGTCCGGGCTCAGGACCAGATGAAACCGCGCTTCCGGCAGCACCAGATCGAAGGCCGCCGTTTGGCTGCTGTCGTCGGCGAAGATCCGCAACCGCTCGGCCAACGGTGCCAGCGGTTCGAGCACGCGCAGCCGTTCGATGCCAGCCACGCGCACCCCC
>JAFEBR010000333.1 GCA_018242565.1 Planctomycetota bacterium
GTGGCCGCTTGCCCATTACGCATTCCGTCAATCGTAATGCCGATCGCGGCACAGATAGCGACAAACAAGATTGTGCCGAGCAACCAGGGAGGGGATCGGCCCGGCGCTTTCTGCATCACGTTTTGATCGTTTGTTGACATTCTGCGAGCTTAACGTCGGCGGATGTCGACGTGAATCCCAATTCTCCTGAGGCGAATCCGCCTGAACGCAACGTGAACTGCCTCACGGAAGCGGCCACGCCAGGCCGGTGATTGCAGGGGCCATCACCATAACCGAGCCGCGCATCGCTGGATGCTCATCCAGGTGTCTGCCCACTTTAGAAATGTCACACTGGTGACGATTTCGAGGGGACGATGGGGCAGATCCGGCTGAGCGAAAAAGAGCGGTTGCGTGTGGGGATTTTGCGGAAGATCGAGGCCGGCACGCGTTGCAGCGACAAGGGATTTCTGTCCCCGTCGCTGGGTGATGATCTGCAGTTACTCGACTGGACCGGCCGGCAATTGGCCTGTGGCAAGACAGGCCGGATCCCGGCGTCCATCGAGCCGATTCTGCAGCGTCTGCCACTCGATCGCCAGGGCTGGTGTGATCTGGTGCAGCATTTTGGTCGGCGGCTCTTCGTGGTGGCCGGAGCGCGCGCGACAGTCGACGACACGACCATTCGGGTGAAGCAGCACCGTTATCACATTCCGTTGGCCACTCGCCAACTGTATCAAGCCGTCGCCACTCGCACGAATTCGAGTGTGTAGGCACGTCACAGCGTAAGGACGCGGTCGGGTCTCCCCGTGCCTTCTCTCTCGCCGGCTGATTGCCAACCTGCAGAGTTCCCGCTGGTCCGCGCCCCTCTGTCGCTGCATGCGTCACCTCCGCATGCCGCCTGATGTATGCGTGATTTCCGAGTTTGCGCGCGAGTCCCGCGAAAAAATGCTGTGTCGAAGTAGGCGTCGTCAAACGGGCCAAACCCGACGCCATGCGTGTGCGATGAATCCCGTATGAATGCCGAGTTTGGTACGCGCGAGCTGAGTCGGACATGCTGAAAAGTGGAGTGTCCCTAAGTTTCGGCTGAATTGGATGCGCTGTTCCATCTGATGAATTGTCCCAAAGTGACTGACGAGACCGTGCTGGCACCGCATCGGGATCTCACTCGGCGAAAGAGGGCGTCGCAGGAGTGGCCGGTGTCAGCGATTCATGACACGACCGAACCGGATTTCACAACACACGAATCGCTCCGCGACCTCGAACAGATCGGGTATGGTTCCGGCAAAGGCCGGCCCCGCCACAATTCGCCGGTGGTGAGTCCTCAGCAGCGCGACGTTCTGGGCCCGGCCAGCCAGATTCTGCATGGTCGGCCGAAAGTGAAGAAAAAAGAATCGGCCGCCGCGAAGCGTTCGCGTGCGTCTTAAGTCGAGGATGGAACAACGGCTTTACAGACGATATCATCGGACTAAGAACTATGTCACCAAATGATATGATAAGCGAACAAATGGATCCGCAACCACAAGAGCAGAACGGAACCGGAGCGTTTTTGGAGAACGAAGCCATGCGGCCAGCCGTCAGAGCGCCCCAGTCAGAAATCGATAACGCTCCATTGACTTCGCCGGCGCAGGGCCGGGCCGACCGCGTTCCCGACGACGCGAATTTGGATGGTGAAAAACAAATCGCGGAAAACGAGGCCGGATCACGAGTTGTTCGCATGGTGAGTCGCCACCACCCGCGGATCGGCACGGAATTTGAGCCAGGGGTCCGCGTGACCAGACCGAGACCCGATGGCGGGACCTTTGTGGTTCAAGTCAATTCGGCCGGAATTCGCAGCAATCGCGAATACACACTCCAGAAGCCCCCTGGCGTGTACCGGATCCTGGTCTTCGGCGATTCGCAAGCTGCCGGCTGCTATCAGTGCAACGAGCACCGTTTTTCCGACTTGATCGAGGAACGCAATCGCGACATTGAAGTGATCAATTTTTCGATTCCGGGGTCCGGCACTGATCAGCAACTGCTGCTGTTTGAAGAAGTGATCGGCAAATACGAACACGACTTGCTGATCGTCTTCCCGTACCTGAACAACATTTACCGCAATTTCTCTTCA
>JAFEBR010000334.1 GCA_018242565.1 Planctomycetota bacterium
ATGTGACTGGGATTCATTCTGCTGGCCCTGATCGGTAAGATTCGAGTATCGTCAATTGGAAGCCAAAAAAGCTCGATGGATCAGGGTCGAATGGACGTCCTCCGTGCGAGAATTTTCGACGCATTTGCCGAAACGCCGTACCCCGGCGACGAGAATATCTCGGTGCCCACATATGACGACGAGGGAACGCTCGCGTATTTCAAGGGGAGAACCTGGTCGGGTCATACCGCAACGACCCTTCGTCATCACTCATCTGCACTCACGTTCTTCACCGCGGATGCGTTCCGGTATTTTCTGCCCGCGTACATGTTGGCAGAGCTGGATGCCCCGGACGAGGCGGACGTCATCGCCGGACATATCGCGTTCGATCTCACTCAGACGTCGCTGGCCGAGGAACGCTTAGGCAAGTTCACGGAGCAGGAGTTGGTCGCGATCAAAGCGTTCTTTGATGAGTGCGAGCGACGGTGCGAGGATTCGCCGAGTGCCCAGAAATTGTTTGCCGACGCGTCGAACACGGTGCGACGTCGACTCGGCGAAAAGTGACCCCACGATCATTGGTTCTCTCCGCATGCTTACAAAAATTGCCGGCGGGCTGGCCAGTCCGCGCGAGTCGCGGCGGGATTTCGAAATCTTTGCGACCCGAGCATTCGGTAAGCTGACGCTATGGAAACGCCGCCAACCCGATTAACGATCCCCGCGACCGAGAAACCGCCGCGTCCCCTCCGCCGGATACCGCTGTCGCTACGGTTGTTCGTGGCGATCTTCACGGTTCTCGGTGTGTGGCCCGCGTCGCTACTTGTTCATGCCATCCGGCGCGACTCGGCAATCCGTGAAATCGAGCGTCTGGGCGGCACCACATGGCTGGATCCCGAAGGATGGATTGCGCTGCAACAGGGATTCGTAGCGGAATGGCGTGATTGGCTGCATGCCGAAGTCGTATCTGTCAACCTGGGAAGCGGTCGGGTTTTGACATATCGAGCGGACGACCTGTATTTGCAGCATCCACAAGAGCCGGACGTAACAGACGACGATTTGGGACTCCTCGAACGCTTTCGGCACCTCAAACGACTTGATGTCAGCGGTTGCCGCGTGACGGATGCTGGAATGCGTTATCTCAGCGGTCTGCCCGACCTCGAAGAACTCGATCTGCGCGGAACTCGAATATCGGATGCGGGACTCGCGGATATCGAGCCGTTAACCGGGCTGAAAACGCTTAACCTATCAGGAACGCAGATCACTGAGTCTGGACTCCAACATCTCCGGGGAATGACTCGCCTTAAGCAATTGGACCTTCCGCCGATTGAATGGACTGATTCGGGCGTGGCCGTCTTGGGGAATCTGGTCGCGCTGGAAAAGTTCTCAGTGTCGAGCAGCCGGCTGACTGACGCGGGACTGGCCAGCTTGCGGCCGATGAAAAACTTGCACAGCCTGCACCTCAAAGGTTCGCAAGTCACGGACGCAGGCCTGGTACATTTACGCGATATGAGCGGCCTCTGTTGGCTGGAGTTGAGCCACACTGCCGTGACGGATGCGGGGTTAGTTCATTTGAAGAACGTGCAGGAATTATGGTACGTGGACGTCAGCGGAACCGAAGTGACTGACTTTGGGTTGGCCGCGCTTAGCGATTTGCGAAAGCTGGAATCGGTTTACGTAGGCCACACGCGCGTCACAACCGCCGGAGTTGCGAATTTCGTTCGATTTCACCCGCGGGTGCATATTCACCTTCAAGAGTAGCGAGGAATCTGGAAGTCTGGGGACACAGGTGCGTCGGTAAAAGCTGGAGAAAGGTCGGCCCGGCGCACCGGGACAAGAGTTGTACGAGGCAAGACTTAGCCAGTCACCTTGGCCCCAAATCTAGGGACACAGTTGTTTCTGAAGTTGCTCGAAGGTTTTCCTCGTGGGATGGGCTGTGTTTCTCGATCACGTCGATCGGCTCGGCGATTTTGGCGACCGTTCGCTGCATTTCTCAGCAGAACTCGCCTGGCTTCCACGATCGTGATGCGGAACGGGGCGCAATTGGGTTGTGACTGGCCTCGTTCACCAGCGTCGGCTGGACCGTCGGCTGGGCGACGGAAGTGAAACGCAGCACAGGAGTCGACCGCTGCGCGGTGGATGCCTTACGCGATTCGACCTCTCGATAGAACTGGCGGGTGGCCGCGGGGACGTTGTCGCGGTGCTGATTGACCCGGCTGGTGGTGCCGTCGATCGTCGTCGGGGCGCCGGCGACAACGAAAAACCGTCGGCCAAAGTGGGCCACCAGATCACACCAACCCTTTCGATCAAGCTGCAGTCGTTCGAGAATCGGTCCGACAGTGTCTGGAATCCGACCTTTCTTCCCCTGCGCCAGTTGCCGGCCGGTCCAATCCAGTAACTGCAAATAATCCCCCAGCGACAGCGGCAGAAATCCCTTGTCGCTGCACCGGGTGCCGGTCTTGTTCAGGACCGGTCCCAGTTCCGCGTCTGGGTGCTGAACCGCAGTGTCCTAAATGTACATCAGATTGAAGTTGACCGGAATACGGACCGCGCCGGACGCGTCATGTGACTTCCGAACACTTGCCCACAGGACACGGCTTTCGAACGGCTGACAGCTCACTTGGGCGGAAGCCAGTATCGATGAATGGCTCGGTCAATTCGATCCGCGATCTTGGCCGAGTCTTCACTGTATGAATCTC
>JAFEBR010000335.1 GCA_018242565.1 Planctomycetota bacterium
AACGATCACCGTAAACCGTTCATCTGGACGGCTACCGCCGAGGACATCCTCGCGAAAGTCCGACGCGCTCGGCAAGTTCTCGATAATGTGCAATCTGAGTAGGACACTACACTAGATTCCGGTAAATTCTACCGCACTTCGGCGTTCGAATATTTGTTAGGTGGCAGGTATTCCAACTATGATCAACTCTGAGAAAAACTTTCCCGCACTCCTTGAAGCGTTGCATCAACTGGAGTTCGACTACGCCGACGGAGAGGGCATCGACTTCGAGCCCAGTTCAAACTTCCTCTCTCAGGAGGAAACGCGATCATGGATCCGCGCATGGACGGGGAACAAGGAGCTTGAAGGTGCGGAGTACCGAATCTTCGGGCAAGATGGAACGGGAGGCTATGCAGCCTTTTGGCTGGTGCGCTCTACCGATAATGTCCTTGAGCAGCCCATAGTGTTTTTGGGCTCTGAAGGAGAGCTCGGCGTTGTTGCGTCGAATTTCTCAGAGTATTTGTGGCTCCTTGCTGGCGGCATCGGACCATACGAAGCCATTTCATATCGTGGCCTGGAGAGGGAAGAAAATCCCGTGTTTACCTCTTTTGCTGAGCAGCATTCAAAGAGCCCTCGTCTCGGTCCTTGGCAAGTTGTTGCCAAAGCTCAGGCAGAGTTTCCGGTCTTTGTGGAAGGTGTTAAGTCACTATGTCGCTGAAGTATGCAGTGCCACCTAACCCGTCGTTCAAGCGGACAGCCCCGCCGGTCCGGTGCAGCCTGGGCTCTGATGTTTTGGTGTGCGGCGGGTCTGCCGCTTAACTCTGCGTTCGGCGGCGGAGAGGCTTCTTTTCAGGAGTCGCGACATGAATATGGAATACGTATGTTTTCGTCGCTGGCACATTGCGTCAGGCACAGCCTGGCCTGCGTGACTGCACCTTGCGATACGCCAGATGCTTGACCCGGCAGGCGTCGGCCACTTGATCGAGAAACCTGGGTTCGCCTGGTTTTGGCTGATGTGAGGCGGCAGGGGCGGCAGGGGCGGTTTGGGGCCTGCAAGATCCCGATTGTGAAGACCGCGGCATGGCATGGTGGCCAAGTGCCGCATAGCATGGAATTTCAGCCGACGATCCGTCGTAACTCGTTTGAGAGTCCGACGCATCAAAATTGACAAGTCCATGCCACACCGCTAAATTGCGGTAAAACTCTACCGCACTTCGGCGGTCGAATATCTGTTCTGCCACAAGACTCCCGCTCGATTGTGTCGTGTTTTCCGCAACCAGAACTGGGTATTTCGCTGATGAGTACACCGGTCGGCGCGTCGTTCACGTTCAAGGTAAAGCACTCCGCACAGGGCGCAAGTGGCGGATCGTATTACGTCCGATTCGACGTCCAAGCAACGCTGTGCCCGTCACACGAATTCGATGTCGCGTTCGCGTCCATTTATCCAAACGACCCCGATCCGTCAGACCTTGATGCTGCAAAGAATGCGATTGTCTCCGGATTCAGAGATGCTCTTGCTGCGTATGGCTTGGGCGCGACTATTGAGGTGACGAATCTGACTCTGCACCCTGTTGATTTCAATCCCGTCAAATACGGCTATTGGGCCTGCTATCATTTGTCCCAGCGATTAGCAGAAGCAGGAGTCTCAAAAGAATAACTGTGGCGAAATGACTGCGACCGCAACGTGGCAGAACAAGGCGGTCAACCCGAGCGGCGGATCGGGCGTGTTCCGAAATCAAAGTCACCTGGTCGCCGCCGGGTTACCTTTGCCGTTCTGCTCTCGAATCTACTTCACGCATCGTTTGAACATGACCCCGCTTGAATGCTGCGAAATTGGTGCCACATACGGCAATACCAGGGAACGCGATTTGCGATCGCTTGAATGTGCCGCTCGACTGCATGCCGAAATGCCAATAAATCCCGCCGAACTTGAACGGGAGCTTCGACAGCGGCCCGATATAGTTGACGGTTGGCTGCGATGGGCCGAAGACAAACGTTGGTCGCCCGCTTGGTATTTCACTGCTGATGATGGTCATTGTGTGGTCGGATACTTTTCAACCGACGACTCAGAATGTAAATCTGCGACATTTGAAGATCGCTTTAAGGCATGCGCCGTATTCATCATTCGTGAACTTGAGAACTACCGCTCGTTGCGTGAAGAGAAGGGAAAGTGGTAAGCTGAATGTCGCGTTCGCCCTGAGAACGGAGCAGAACCATGCCATGCAGCGGAATGGCGGTGGGTCGCGTGTTGACATGGAAATTCTTCTCCCGCCATCCGCTGATGGCGGTCGTTAGGCCACTCGACCATGCCTCACCGCATCAAGCTCATGTGGGATTACGGTTGCTGGCCACTTTGGCAGCACGATGGACAGATTTACGCCAACATTGACCCGGCTTCTCTTGCTTTGTCCCCGCCCACGTTGGCTCGGCTTCAGGCTTGGGCAGCGATTCCAGATGCGAAGCTCGCAGAGGTGGAGTATCCGCCAGACATGAAGTGGAGTGCAGACGAGCAGCGCGCATTCGAGACTGAGGGACGCGACATTTGGCGGACGTTGCAGCGGGAGCTTGGTCGTGATTATCATGTCGTGTATCACAGCACGGCAGAGGGACGAATATTGTCACCAGAAGATGAAACCGTGGCCTAACCATGCGCTGCAGCGAACCCGGCGGGAGCGTCGCGGTTGCAATCGTTGCGTCCCGTGCGCCGGGTCGCTGAGCTTGGGTCGTTATTCCATTTGAAACAAAATCACATATGCCACGCGTGTTGATCCTACCCCACCGCGAGAACGAAGCTGTATTCTCGCAGATGGCGTCGAATGCAAACGCGTGCCAAGCTGATTTCAAATTCCA
>JAFEBR010000336.1 GCA_018242565.1 Planctomycetota bacterium
AACGAGGGCATTGAGCGTTCGAGCAACGCATCCATGCTGACGGAACGCGATGAAAAGAGTTCTGATGCCCACCGTCGTGGGAGAGACGTTGGCAATTTTTTGGCAATAAATCTGACTCAATTCCTCGAAAATGGCGGAATTCCTGGAATTGGGAACAGCCAAAAAACCCTGAAAAAACGCGGGTTTTTGAAGAAATGGAGGGGGGCCCGAGCTATCCATTGAGCTAGCGGTGCCAGACGCGGTGGAACCGCGTTTTCTGCGTCAAAAAGAGATTTCGTGTCGAGCCTGACAATTGGCTCGGCCATCAAACTACTGTCGTGAAGCAGAAACCGGATTATGACAAAAACGACTGGACGTCGCAAGCAAAGTCGGAACAAAGGCTGGGTTTTCCGTCCCGGCAGGGGTTGGTTCGCCCGTTTTGACGGCAATTTCGTGCGATCGTCCAATGAAAAGGGGATATTCTGTCGCGTCAGCAAATGGTTCTGGCAAATGTGAACAAGGCGTATGGCTGGCACTTGCGGTCCCGCAGGTGGGGCGGTGTCGCTGTAAGCCCAACTCTCTGACGTTTACGTCTCAAAGCCAGTTCCAGCAGCGGAACGCATTCGTGGACCGAACCACGGGCGATGCCCAAGAGGTTCTGGCGGTGGGTGCCGTGAACCGGCCGTTGCCTTCGGTCCCGGCGTGCCGGGATTGGCGGCCAGCGGTGGCTGCGCTTGATCAAACGTCACTATCTTGAATTTCTGAACTATCCGCCGACGCGTGGTTTTTTAACGCCGGTATCGTCCCGGGTCGCCACGTCGGACGAAGACTGGCGCGACCGGTCCGGTAAAAAATGGGTCCGGCCACGGAAGCGGGTCGAGTTGATGCCGGATGGCTTTGACCAGAAACCCGGTCATCGGTTCCGAGTATTCGTACCATTCCTTGTACCCGCCGCGGGGATTAAACACGGTCGTCCAGTCCTTCGGGGCCCCTGATGTCAACCACAGCACGGAATTGCCATTATCGTCGGAGGCCCAGGGCAAGAGACCGGGGGACTGCGGGTAGATTTCGTAGGGCACGAACTCATCCCCTTCGAACTCCTTCATCTCGCGAAATACCGAACAATGGCTTTCGAACGCCTTGTCATAGATCTCACACAGCGGGCTGTGGATTGTGATTGAAAGTCGCCCGGGGTCAAAGATAGCTCCTGAGCCATAGGCGTCACAATATGCGCGAAAGTCGGCCGGAAACTGGAGGCCCAGTTTTGTCTGGATTTTCGCCCAGGCCCGGGCGTCACCGACATCGACCGGATCGTCCGGCGGTGGAACCAGTTTCATCAATTCCGTGAGGGATCTTCCGATTCGGCTCATTCGTGTTTCCCGCGTTTTCGGGGTGTCGACTTCCGTGGTGCCCGACGGCTCGGCTGCGGAGCACGCTTCGATGCACTTTTTAAGCGCTTCGCAATGTCCCACTCATGGAGCAGTTCTGCCTTTTCCAGGGGAGTCAGTCCCGAACGATCCCGGACCTTCAGGTCTGCGCCCTGCGCGAGCAGCAATTCTGCGATCTCCGGCTGCGAATGCAGCACGGCATAATGTAACGGCCGCATGTCATCGTCACCGGGGCTGTTGAGGTCCGCTCCCAGTTCGATGAGCAATCGGGCAACATCCGATTTTCCTTGCCATGCGGCGTAGTGTAATGGCGGGTGGTATGAATCAGGATCCTGCGGCCGATTGATCAATTCTGGTTTTTTTGCCAGCAGATTTCGAATGGATTTGACGTTGCCACTGTCGATCCAGCGGAACAACTGGTGCCCGTGCCGATGGCGATCCTGACTTTCGGCCAATTCGCGACAGCGTGCCACGTGCTGTGCCAGACAGACGTTAATGGGATGCTCGGGAATGATCGAGTCGGACACCTTCAACTGGCGTTCGAACTCTTCAAGAACCAGCCCCTCCTCGAGCAAGCTGGCGGCGACGGCCTTCAGGGTGGCGTTTGTCAGCGACATCGAGCAGACGGTTACTTGCTTTGGCAAGGGCGCTTGCCCTTGGCGATACGGAACGCCAATTCCCCAAGGCCATTTCCAACCAGGTTGGCTGTTGAACTTACGGATGTAGAAATACGACTCGAATTCGGGAACCGTACACTCGAACGACCACCGTTGCCCGACAGCAAATTCGCGTTTGGGCCTTTTCGACATTTTATGATTTCCTTGCTGCGCCGCTCACATTTCATTCCGGATCGCTTAAACTCGGCTCTCGGGTTTGCGACAAGTTGTCTCCATGTGAAAGCCGGAGGGCACACTCATGACGAGTCTCGCGGTGCTGTGCCAGATCATGCCGCCTCCAGACGTTCCCGCCGAATCCACGGGTTCGTGGGCCAAAGTCGAATCGCAATTGCGGACCGCGTTACCGTCGGACTACAAACAATTTATCGAAACGTATGGCACTGGCAACATCGGATCGTTGCCGATCACGGTCAACAGTCCGTTTGCGATCGAACCGTCAAATCAATTAATCGCCGCGGCCGAGGGGACTTTGACAGCGTTCAGGATCTTGCAGGAGAGCGGATACGACATCCCCTATTCGATGTCGATTGCTCGACGACGATCCCGGCAGACACGATTGCGGTCGGATGGCGTGCGAGGTTGTCTGACACGTCGGAATTGGCAAGTCCAGGCCGGCATCACTAATCTGCGGCAGATTGGAACCGTACTTCGGCGGTCAATTCCGGTTCGACCGTAGAGGGAGTCATTTCGTGATTAAAAACCTCACTACATCAACTCCGTTCATCCGGCCCTTCCCGGCATTCGACGACGTGTTCGGCGAACCCCTCGCGCTCCACCGGAAGCATTTTCTCCCCCTCGTCTCTGTGGACGTGTCCCGCGCTCACTCGGACCTGCGCGGGTGGCTGCCCATCGTCATGCCTGTCGAGCCGCTCCTGGAGGGAGAAGTCGGCGACTGGACCCCCGAGTATTTCGACTTCTACAACAAAGTCGGACAAATCGCCTTCCGCGTGAGCGAAGGCCGATTGACTTTCGCTGGCGACTTTCGATTTTTCGCCTATGAGTCCGGGGCGATCTTCCGCGTTTTTTCAGGTCGAGACGATGAAATCCATGCAGACTACTCGCGTCGCATCTCGTCCTACGAGCGCAACCGAGAGGGGTTCCTGCAGCACGGGCGGATCCCCTGGAGTGAATACGGTCCGTTTGACCCCGGCACGGGCGAGGGGTGCGGACCACTGGTTAGCCAGCTCGGTGGCGAACCGGGACGTGGCAACCTCGGCCATCCGTGGCCTCCATCCAACCGGCAGGGCAAGACGTTTCGATTCATCGCCGAGGTCCAGGGCTTCTCCTACTGCGACGGCGGAACACAGGCCGTCCTGCTCTTCTACGATCCCGAGGAACAGATCGCACTGTTCCGATTCGACTGGACTTAGGACGAACCCGGCGCCGCAGTCGACCACCGGTAACCTGGCGGTTGTCAGCCACTGCGTTGTCTGTTTTTCCAATACGAAATCCGGCGGCTACTGAGATTGGATCGTTGGGTCACTCCCCGCGTCACCATGAAATCCGAGATTTGTCTTGGCGAGGCGCTGCAAAAGAGCTGGTTTCGACGGTTGAGCGTCGGTCTGCGCCAGAATGCCTCGATCGGTATGACATTCCGTTTCGTGTGTTTCTGGCCCATCGCTCCCTTCAATTCCCGACCGGGACGCATTACGGTACTCGGTTGTCCCCCGGTCGAGGCAGTCGCGAACGGCCTCTCAGCCGTCCCTTTGACCGTGGCGGAATTCATGCGTGTGCGAGGAACGTGTATGGCCGTTGACACACGAGTCGCAGAGCAGTTCGGGCAGTTCATCGCGCAGGGTGATTTTGCATCGGCCCACTCGCTTCTCACCGCGAGCGCACGCGCCGCGCATTCACCGGCAGACCTCCAACAGGCAGTCGAGCGGATGATCGCCAAGGGGGAAGGTCCGATCACGGAAGTCACTCTGGTCAGCGAGTGCATTCTCGACGATTGGCCAAGCAAACAGGCAGACGACGTGGGCTACGTGTACGTGGCTCTGGACGGCAAGGGCTTTTGCGAGGCAGTCACTGTGACACTCACTCGTGAGGACGACCAGATTCGCATTCGCACGCTTCAATGGGGCCGGCCGTGACCGCGCCGCGTGACATGGCGCGTCAACGAAATCGACAGTCGCGCAGTGCTGCCCATCCGCGCATCCCGGGGCGCTGAGCGGGGTCGTTCCGTAACGGTCGCCGCCACGATGTTGCGCCTGCCGTTGTCGTGGAGCACGCGACGGCCTTTACAACAGCACGTCGCCGAACCGCTGCTGCAAAGCGTCCCAGGCGTTTTTCGAGAAATCGTCCTCTGTGAGAAACAGGTACTTCAGACGCTGCAGCCGACCACAATTCGCGAGGATCAAGGCTCCTTCGTCTCCGATCGGATTGCGGTTGAGATTGAGTTCCTCCAGGCTGTCGGCAAAGTCCGACTCGATCAGAATTCGCGCACAATCGGCCGATAGATCGCAGTCGGCCAAATTCAGTTCCCGCAGTCCGGTCAGCCCTGGACAATTTGCGAGCAGTTGCACCCCTTCCAGGCCAGGACGGGCGTACGCGATGTCCAACTCGGCGAGTCGCCCGAGATAAGGCGATTCCACCAAGCGCCGAATGCCCTCCACTGTCAGAGGGGCGCATAAATCAATTTTCAGACTGGTGAGGCGGCCCAGCCAGGGACGTTCGGACAGCAGCGTCAACATGGCGTCACCCTGGACCGAGGCGCCCAAGTCCAGTTCGCGCAACTGCGCTGTCTGCACCTGCCGAAATGGTGCAATCTTGGCTGGATCCGTCAGTCGGCTGCTCGAGAGATCGAGAACTTCCAAGGTGGGAAAGAAAGCGGCCCGGATCAACGCGTTGATCCCGTCGGCAGTCACGCGAAGTTCGCTCAAATCGAGTCGTCGGACATTCCGCAGGTTGGTACACCCCGCCAGCAGTGAAAGGGCGGCATCGTCCAGCTTGTTTCCCCCCAGGTCGAGGTCTTCGAGTTGCTGGAATCCCGGTGACCGCGCCAGCGATTCGATGGCCTGCGTGGTCAGTTCGCAGCCATTGAGATTGAGGCGTTTGAGACGTCCCGCAATGGGTGATTGTGCGAGCTGTTCCACCACCTCATCGCTGAGAGGCAACCCCGAGAGCTTGAGGTCCGTCAATGCCTGGAAATGGGGTGACGTCAGGATGGCCCCCAACCCCTCGTCGGTGACTTCGCAATCCGAAAGCAGCAGCGACTCGATCTGACTCATCTGGGGGCACTTCGCGACTTCTTCCAGGTCGATGCTCCCCGCCAGGGTCATTTCGCGAAGTAAGGGCGCGGCATCGAATAATTGTTTCACCTTCCGCGGCAGAATTCTCGGGTTATCGATTTCGACCGTCCGCACCAGGCCATTTTCCAGGCCGGGAGAGGTGCCGAGTTTCTCCAGGGGTTTCAACAGCTTGCCTTCCAGTTTCTCATAGAGTTTCGACCAGCGGCGATTCAGCTCCTCACTCGCCGGATCATCCGGGAGCAGCGTCTCCAGCAGACAATCGACCCGCACGAACTCCCCCTGCGGATTCCCCTGCGCGGTCAGCCAGTCGGCGTAGTTCAGCAGGGGCGGGATCTCTCCGGGAGCGCTGATAATCGCCTGCAGCAGTTGCTGCTCTTCGGCCGAACGCGAAGAACCTGCGAACAGATCCTTGACCCAGTCGGCAACGCGTTCCAGCGGCGATTCGGGCGCCAGTTGATGCGCGCGGTCGTAGAATTCGTTCGCCTCTGTTAATTCCGCCGGCGTCGATGGCATCCAGGTGACCGTGCGGACCCCTTCCGGCGTCTGCTCTCGCCACGTGATCTGCACCAGCCCCTGTTTCGAGACCCTGCGAGTGGGAATGGACAGCAGCGTGCGGATCGGCGGATCGGCAGCCGGCTGTTCTCCGCTAGGCAGCGACGGAATGGCAAACGTTCCAATCGTGGCACTCCCCAGCAGGCACAGAAACCCACGGCGGGAGACCGTCGGATCAGGGACCTGATCAAAATCATTTGGCATTGTG
>JAFEBR010000337.1 GCA_018242565.1 Planctomycetota bacterium
CAACTTGGCTACGAGTCGACACCACGTGATGCGGTTGCGTTCGGATCAATGGGCGTTGACGGTGTCCACTACTTGATTCTGAAGCTTGATGGCAAAATCTGTGATCACTCGCCCGTCATTCAGTTCAGCCCAATGGACTTTAGCTCCCCATATTCTCTTCTTGGCCACACGTTTGCCGAGTATCTCGCGACAGCGTGTGGCGTAGACACAGAGGAGATGCGAAAGCTGATCGAGCGTGAGCGTGCTGGCGAATCGGTGCTCGCTGGATTTCTGCGTGATCATTTCAATCACGAACGCTTGGATTTGGACGGTTTTGGATCTCAAATCACTGAGTATGCTGACCTGTTGCCGCCAGTTGACCCGTAAAGAGCCGATAACAATCGGTTCAACCGGAGCCGCGGGCCGCGCCGTTTCTGAAGTCGATGTTGGTTGGCCGCGGCCCGGTTAAACGGAGTGTTCGGCCTTTCGACACGGCTGGCTTGCAGCTCTCGCTTTCGTGTGGAGACGTAGCGCATGAACGAACACGAAGAACACTTCATCGCCGCCTTCATCTCAAAAGAGAAGCAAGACAGGTATCAATTCTTGCTCGGCAGCAATGACCCGAAACGCCGCATCGAGTGTCTGAACCGACTCAATCACTGCCGCGACTTGAACGAAAAGTATGTCACTTGGCTGCCTCGTGACCCGCGCTCAATAACTCGCAACGCAGAGATTGCAGCGATGCTGCGGGAAAGAGGCAGCCCCAAGCTGGTTTACGTGTTTGGGTGTTCGTGTCCCGTCGATGGCCAGATTCTGCCACTACTCGAAGCAATGGACCAAACGACGGAAGCTGGATTCGGTACCATCATCTCCTGCGTTCCCGGCAAGTTGGCCTACTACTTTGCCGAGGAAGGAGAAAGACGAGCCATCCTCGAACGTAAGCCGGGCAAATGCCTGAAGCCAGGCCAACTGAGGCCGAACCAGGCGGTCAACCCGAGCGACGGATCGGGCGGGTTCTGAAATCAACGGTACTTGGCCGCCGGGTTTCAGCCGTCAATCCGTCGTAACTCGTTTGAGATGCTGACGCATCAAAATTGACAAGTCCATGCCACACCGCTAAGTTGCGGTAAAGTTCCACCGCACTTCGGCGGTCGAAAATCTGTTCTGTGGCTTCACCGACTCAGACCGAACGAATCGAGTATTGGTTGGCAGAATCACCTCAACTCCTCATCGTCGGTGCGCGCGATACGGGATACTCAGTCAGTATTGCTTTCCTGTTTGTCGAATCAGCCGATGTTTGTGTGGCTCGTGTCGCCGCACGTGTCCGTGCAGATGGTCACGACGTGCCTGAGTCCGACATCCGACGGCGATTTACGAGGTCCATACGCAACTTCTGGGTAATCTATCGAGAACTGGCCGATAACTGGGTCTTACTCTACAATGGGACGCCGACCCTGGAAGATATTGCCGTCGGAGCGCGCAGTCAAACCGCTGTCCGCGACTCCGATCAATTTGCAGCCTTCTTGGCACTTGTTGGTGATTTGCCATGATCCGATCTCCGTTATCTGCCGAAACCTATGCCGCAATCGACGAAATCGTGCGCATTGGAAAACGTGGCGTTGCAAGAGCGCAAGAAGCCAATCGGCGGTTGGGCGTCCCGAATGTGTACTCGATCAACGGCCGACTTTATTACGAAACACCAACCGGTGAACTCTGCACTACAGATCCCTTTCCCGATGGACAACGCGCCACAGAAAAATGGGATGAACGGGAGGGCTCAGCGTAGAGGGTCCTGAAGTCAAAGGCCCTTCCTCGCCCCCCGTAGTCCCAAGCGTTAGGCCGACAGGTGAACCAGACGCTGCACCTGACGGGAGCTACCACGTAACAGGCGGGAAGTATGCCCGACAGCAACGCACAGGGTGTGGCCTCTTACCGAAGCGTTAGGCGGTGTCGAGTGTCCCGCTCCCGCAGTGCTCTTGGTGAATCGTGATGCGGTCGCTCGTAGCCTCCATCGTCGTCATTGCCGCCGGCCTGCTGGGCGGGGTTCTCGGCTGGTCGGCGGGCCTGGTCATGGACCGGTACCGCAGTCTCGGCCTGGGTCCGGAGGAGTTCTGGCACACCGATCCGGAGAACGTCTGGGCCTGGGGGTTCATCATCGGCGCCGCGGTGGGCGCGGTGGTTGGCTTTGTCCTGGCGGTTCGTTGGCTCCGGAGGCCCGCGCGGGGTCAGGCAGCCGGCCCAGATGCGGGATAGCCTGACCCGGCGCTCCAGTGGACCCGGCCCGCCGCGGCGCTTGCTGGTAGAATCGAAGTTCGCTCAGGCGGGCCGGTCCGCTGAGTTTTGGCGTTCGGCGACGGCATTTCGACGGTTACGCGGGAACCCAAGCTGGGTCTCCGGCGTCTTAGGATTGTTTCAGTTCCATCTCGCCCCAAGGAGCATTGCCATGAAACCGCCAGCGACTATCCCCGTCTACCTCATATGTGCAATTGCCTGTTGCTTCTGCCTGGGCGCTCTTGCGCCGGAGAAAGACGTGCTGAAGGAAGACGCTGCCGCCCATGCTTCTCTCGCTGCTTACCCACAGGCCGTCATTTCCGTGAAGGATCCGAAGACGAGTATGATCTTCTATGTCGAGAGTAATGGACGTCGCGTCGTGGCGTTCGACCAGGACGCGGCAGTGGTCTGGAGCGTGGATGTCCTGGCGAAAGCGACGATCAAGCCGGCTCAAGGGCAGCCGGTCATCCGGCACCTGCGGCTCCAGGAAGGCGAGTTGTGGATCACCTGCGGCAAGCACGATCATGCGAAGGTAGACATCAAGACTGGCAAGACGGAGTTTGTGGGGGCCGACTAGCGCGATCTGCCAGAAGCACCACCGAACAAGGCGGTCAAACCGAGCGGCGGATTGGGCGTTTTCTGAAATCAATGGTCTTGGCCGTCGCTGGGTTACCTTGGTCGTTCTATCGCAAGGTGAGCCAGGTTCTGCACCTGACGGGAGGTACTACGTAACAGGCGGGATTTATTCCCGTCAACAACGCACAGGGTGTGGCCTCTTGTCGCTGCGCGACCCTGACGCCTCCGGGGTGGCAGGGCCACCCGCCAGATGCGTCAGAAACGCCCGCACTTCGGTCGGCTCCATGTCCCTCGGGTGCCGTTGATTGTGAAACAAGATGAACCGCTTGACCCCAGGCGACGTAGGCCTCCTCCGTGCGATAAGCCAGATGGTTGACCGGGCAGGTGTTGATCACTTGCTCGAGAAACCTGGGCTCGCCTGGGTTTGGCTGATTTGAGGCGGCAGGCGCGGTTTGGGGCCTGGAAGATCTCGATTGTGAAGACCGCGGCAGAGCATGGTGGCCAAGCGGGGTAGAGCATGGAATTTCAGCCGACGATTCGTCGTAACTCGGTTGCGATGCTGACGCATCAAAAAAATTGACAAGTCCATGCCACACCGCTAAATTGCATTAAAACTCTACCGCACTTCGGCGGTCGAATGCTTGTTACGTCTTTTAGCAGTATCCCTTCCGGAGTGTGCCATGACGCCACAAACACTTTTCATCGCCTTGTTTGCTGTTGCATTCGCGTCGCGTATCCACGCCGAGGACCTGAAATCATCGAAAGAGCCCGAGCGGCTATTCCGACAAGTCAGTGTCGACGAAGCCGCAGGCATCAACGTTGACCACGCGTTGGTAATGGGGACGTATGTCCTCGACGCGAAAGCAACCGAACAATTGCTTCAAGTCGACACCCTCATGAAAGCCTTCAATCGTATTCGGCTTACTGATTGGAAAGCCGGAGCATGGACGAAGGAAAATGCCGAATTGACGATTCGTCAACGAATGGATGACTACATTCAGACGGCCCAGGAGTTCTACACTGGCAAC
>JAFEBR010000338.1 GCA_018242565.1 Planctomycetota bacterium
AGCTTTACCAGGGCGCGCTGCAGATGATCATCAGCCAGATTCAAACCGTCCCTTCGGAACGGCTGGATCCGCTGGATTTCATCAAGCAGTCACAACGGGATATCGGATTGCTGACCACCCGACTGCGGGACATCCTGCAATCGATCGGCGACCCCTATGTGCGGACCCTGATCGATTGCTTTCTGATTGACGATGAGTTGCTGAAAGCCTTCACGACGGCCCCGGCCGGTATGAAAGCGCATCACGCCTTCCAGGGCGGTTTGCTCGAGCATGTCGTCAACATGCTTGAAATCGGCAACCGCATTCATGACCTGCTCAATGGCGTCGACCGCAGCCTGCTGCTCGCAGGAATCTTCCTGCATGATTTAGGGAAGATTCGGGAGTTGGGCTTCGCGAACGGCTACTCCTACACAGATGAAGGTCAATTACTTGGACATCTGGTGATCGCCGTCGAAATGTTGACCGCCAAGATTGCCCAAACCGAGAAACTGATGGGCGAGCCATTTCCTCTGGAAACCACGTTACGGCTCAAACATCTGGTGCTGTCCCACCATGGGACTTACGAATTCGGCAGCACGAAATTACCGATGACACCCGAGGCGATTGCCGTCCACTACATCGATAACCTCGATGCCAAAGTCCACGAATTCTCGAGGGACATCGCCGACGATCCCAACCAGCAGGCGAGCTTTACCCCGTTCAACGCCCGGCTCGATCGCAAACTGTTCAAAGGGCTGCGCAGCGCGCCCGCCGCGAACAACGCCGAGAGTTGAACAGGAATCAGTTGGCGCCGGTCGCCGCCGTTTTGTGAATCGATCAACCTGATTCAGGGCCCGTCGGTCCCAGAGATGATCAAAAATGCCGCCAGCGATTGAGCGAACACTCTGCACTGGCGGCATGGAGACCGATGATTCCGATTACTTGGCGGTTTCGGGGTCCGCCGTAATGCAATCGACGTAGCCGATCATCATTTCCTGCCACGTTTGATCTCCCCATCCGACGGTCTTCGAAGGATCGGGGTTCGCCGGGTTTCCCTTCGAATTATCGAAATGGGCCGTACATTCGATCGTGGTGCCCGCGGGGATGAGTTTCGGCGATTTCAAGCGATACGCGCTCTGCCAATTGAAGTCGTACTGCGGAATCGATAACAGAATCTCGGTGCGTCCATCCGGATAGACGGCCCGGTATTCGAAATCTTTACCCCGGACATGCATATGGGGTGCAAACGAATACAACAGCAGATCGCGGGGGGCGCGGAATTTGGAGTCGACCCGAAAATTCGGGTCTCCGGGGGGAATTCGAAAACGCTCGTTGCGAATTCCCAAGACCCGGGCCTCACGCTCGGGTTTCTGCTTGCAGAAACGAAAGGCGTACTTCGACAGGTCTTTCTCTTCTTTGCCGGTAGCCGTGTAGTGCATCTGCCACACGAGCGTGGCCCCTGCCGGGATGCGGCGCCCCGTCCCCTCAGGCAAGACCAGCGGGACGTTACCGGGGGCCGCTCCATCGATCCAGTTTTCAAACAGTTGCCCCCCTTTACCACCCGGTTCTTTGTAAAACAGCACAATGTGGTGCACTACAGCGCGGTTGCCGGGGCGAGCTTCGGCCGCCTGTATGTACATGTCCTCCTTGAAATTCGTCGGCGTTTCAAAATAGATGTAGGGAACCGTTCCCTTGGCCGGGATCGTCACTTCCTTGGGAATCTCGTAAACAACATCGGGCTCACCGATTCGCCAACCATCTGGGTAATCGATGGTCGGGGGCAGGTCCGCGGGATTTCCCTCGGGCATTCCATCGTTCATCCAAGCCAACACCTGATCGATTTCTGCCTGCGTCAGACGGCGTTCTTCACTGAACTCACCGAACCGACTGTCGGCATGCCAGGGGGGCATCCGCCTCTGTAGAATCACTTCTTTCATCATCGCAGCCCAATTGACGGCATCTTGATACGTCAACAAAGCAAACGGTGCCGCCGTATCGGGATGATGACAGTCCTGGCACTTCTGCTGAATGATTCGGGCAATCTGCTTCGAGTACGTAATTTCGCCTTTGGTCGTGCGTGGCTGGGACCGTCCGAACAGACACCCCTGAACCTCTGTGGTTTGCACTTCGATATCGCGACCAGCCAACAGGGCTTCGAGAGCCAGCACGAGATCATGCCGTTGAGGCTCATCGCGCTTGGTCGTGTATTGAAAGCGGTCATCAATACGACCGTGGTATCGGACAAAACGCTGCGGATCCAGCAGGAACACTTCGCCTGTCCGCTCGGCCCCCAGGATATCAGCCGCCTGCTGGTGCCCATCACAAAGTACCGGAAAGGCCAATTTGAAATCGGCCTGGTGTTTGGCGATTTTCTCGGGCGAGTCACCGGCATGGGAGTTGATCGCCACGATCCCCACACCGCGATCCGCGAATTTCGAAGCCAATTCGTTCAGGACGGGAATGTACTGGTTGCTGATGGGGCACTGACAATTCAGAAAAACCAGGATGAGCGAGGTCTTCTCGCGAAAGTCGGCCAGTCCGACCTGTTTACCACTCGGATCGGGCAGCACAAAATTCGGAACCCGCCGACCGATTGCCGGATCCTTTCGGTCACGAGCCTGACCTGCCGTAGCCCCCGACTTGGCTTCCGGGGTTCCTGCCGGTTCACGGTCATCGGCCTGGACTGACCATTGCGCCAACCCCGTCCAAACAGCCAGAACAGCCAGCAGCACCACTCCGCACCCGTAGATTTTTCGCATACTCACAACAGTCATTACGATCCTCTGGAATTCTCTCAACAATTGAGTCGTTCTGCGGGCCATTATTCCAAAAGTACTGGTTCCAGGCGAGTCAGGTTTCAAATATTGGCGGTCACCCAGTGGAACACCATGTCCGGGAGCCACTTCGCTGCACCCCGCGTCCAACGGATGGAATTCGTCACCCTTTGCTGATACGGATTGCCGACGAGAATCCCCCCTGAGGCCTCGAAATCTCGCCCAGATCCCCGGCAAAACGCCGCAGTTCCAATTATCGAGCTTCGACCACAGCCTTGATTCCGGGCTGTGGACGCAAGGTCACGGAGGGCCAGGGGACGACTTCCTCCGGATTCTGCAACCGAAAATGAAAGCGTGGAACCATAACGGCCAGCGCCAGAATTGCCTCAAGCATGGCGAACGAGTTTCCGATGCAGATTCGCGGACCACCGCCGAACGGAAAGTAGGCATACTTGGGAACTTGCAGCATCCGCCCTTCGGCCCACCGATCTGGGTCAAACGCTTCCGGACGATCGAAATAGCGCGGATCACGATGAACAACCCATTGCGGGATCATCACCGTCCAACCCGCCCGAATCCGGTAACCCCCAATTTCACAATCTCGCACGGGTTGCCGACCGATGACATACGCAGGCGGATACAGACGCATGGCTTCGAGCAAGACCCGCTCGGTCAATTTTAAGGCCGGCACGTCGGCGACGGTCGGCGCGCGTCCCGCCAGAACCGTTTTGTACTCCGCCAGCAACTGCTCTTCGATCTCGGGATGTCTGCCAATGAGGAAGCAGGTCCAGGACAGGACATTGGCGGTCGTCTCGTGGCCCGCCAGAAAGATGGTCATCACTTCGTCGCGTAGTTGTGCATCGGACATACCGGATTTGTCGGTATCATCGCGGGCCCGCACCAGGAGCGACAGCAGATCGGTCCGTCCGCTCGAATCGGCACGTCGACGACAGATGATTTCTTCCAAAATCGCATCCAACCGACGCACTTGAGCTTTGAGCCGCCAGTTTTGCGGATGTGGCAACCAAAACGGAATCGGAATCGCACTCTGAAAGCGCGAGTTGAAGTCGAGCATAATCGCGTCCGCAGCGGCCGACACGACCTGCACATGATCATTGACCTCGGAACCCAGCAGGGTTTTCGTGACAATGTTGAGCGCCAACCGCATCATGTCCGCGTGCAGGTCGCGTGCGGCACCAGGCTGCCAGGCATCGATCATTTCGCGGGCACAATCCACCATCAAGGGAGCATGCGCGTCAATCTGCTGCCGGGAAAAGAGAGGCTGAATCAAGCGTCTCTGCCGCAACCAGGGTTCCGCTTCATTCAGTAACAGGCCGTTCCCCAGAATTGGCCGTAACAGGCGAAACGAAAAGCTCTTGATGAAATTTCGGCTCTCGGTGACCAAGACCTGTTCAATGTGTTCCGGGTTCGTCAACAACACCGCGTGCCGGGGGCCCAATCGATAGCTGACGACATCACCATATTCCCGGGCCAGCCGTGAATAGAACGCGAGCATGTCGCGGCGGAATTCCGGAAGATGTCCAAGGAACCAGTGCCCCGGAGGCCCGGGCGGAATCGGCTTGCGATGCATTCTGAAGTCACTCCCCGGGACTCATCATCCCGCCTGCGTCATCATCAACGATGCTGTATCCCTGCGCGATTCGGTTTCACACGCCAAGGAAACCAGATCGAATAAATCCCGAAAGTCGGCCGATGCCTCGGCCAGCGGACGCAACGCTGGCAGTATAAGTCAGCCCCCAATCTTGGCAAGTCGCCCCTGGTTCGCCAGCGATCGCTCGGTTGCCATGACAGACGGCACCTGTTGATGACGCACGATTTTAGAAATGCGATCCGAGTTGCGGTCTGTTGGGAAATCGGAACCGGCGTGGTACTATTCGCCCGGTTCACTGCCCCGGATTTTGACAACTCACCGGCACCCGGGGGGCCGATGATTCAGATCGCAGGATCGATATGTCGCTGTTAAGAACTCCCTGCCATGCGTGGCATGTGGCCCGAGGCGGGCGGATGGTGGAATTCGGGGGCTGGGAAATGCCAGTCCAATACACCTCCATTGTGACGGAACATCATGCGGTCCGGCGAGCCGCCGGCCTGTTCGACATCGCCCACATGGGCCGACTTAAGTTCACGGGGCCAGATGCGACCCGATTTCTCGATAATCTGTTGACGAACCAGGTCGCCAGCCTGTCGATGGGCCAGATCAAGTACTCGCTGATTACGAACGAACAGGGTGGCATTCTGGACGATGTACTGGTTTATCGCCTGCCAGACTGCCATTTGCTGGTCGTAAACGCCTCCAATCGCCTCAAGATCGTCGACTGGATTGAACGCCATCGCCAGAATTTCTCCGTAACGGTTGAAGACCAGACGACAACCCATTTCATGGCAGCCTTACAGGGCCCACGGGCCCTGTCTTTGCTGCAGCCCCTCGTAAAGATCGACCTGCCATCGATCAAGTATTACTACGGCAGTCCGGCAACGTTGCTGGGGCAACCGGCTTTCGTCAGCCGAACCGGTTACACCGGCGAAGACGGCGTGGAAATCATCATTCCGGCCACCCACGCCCAGGAACTCTGGGATCGTTTGATGGAAACCGGTGCATCCCAGGGTCTGGCCCCTGCCGGTCTCGGCTGCCGAGATACACTGCGACTTGAGGCCGCCATGCCCCTGTACGGGCACGAACTGAACGAGTCGATCGATCCACTGACGGCTGGACTCGATTTCGCCGTCCGATTGCACGACAAAGAATTCATGGGCCAGACTGCGCTCGTGGCGATTCAGTCCCGAACTGACCGACAACGGCGAATCGGCCTGGTGCTCGCCGGCAAACGGATCGCCCGGGAAGGAGCCGACGTTTACCAGGGCGATACTCGCGTCGGGAGCGTTACCTCAGGAACGTTTTCACCAACTCTCGAGAAGTCGATCGCAATGGCGTACGTCACGCCAGCCGCTGCCGAGACGGGAATCGCGTTGTCCGTGGATATTCGCGGCCAGCGTGAACCGGCAACCACTGTGAAACTTCCGTTTTACAAACGACCGAAGGCCTGATGCCCGCCCCCTCCCTGCACCCCGCTCAACTGCCGGTTGACCGCCTGCTCGCGGATTGCGAACTGCAGCGAACCCGGCGCTCGGGACCAGGCGGGCAGCATCGAAATAAGGTGGAGACTGCCGTTGTCATTACGCACGTTCCGACAGGCACGACGGCCGAGGCCAGCGAACGTCGCAGCCAGGAAGAAAACAAGGCTGTTGCAGTCTTTCGGCTGCGGATGCGACTGGCGTTAGATCTCCGCATCCCATGCCCCGGTAACGCGGCCCCCAGCCTGTTATGGCAGACTCGCTGTCGAGGCGGAAAAATCTCTGTGAATTCAGAGCACAGCGACTTCCCGGCACTAGTCGCCGAGGCACTTGATCTGCTGCACGCTCAGAATTATGACCTGAAAGCGACTGCATCCATTCTTGAATGCACGACGTCGCAATTGATCAAATTCCTGCAACAAGAACCACGAGCCATGCTGGTGGTGAATGCCGAACGCGAAAGAAACGGCCTGCACCGACTGAAATGAACCGTGCCAGGCATTGCCCGACGGCTACACAACCATCTGCCCGCGAGTTCAATGCCGCAAGGCACATACGTGCGGCATGCGGCCGCGTTCAAGTTGCACGGTGGGATGCAGAATGTGAAATCGGGATCGCAGCGTCCCTTCGATTTCATCAAGAATCGCATCGTCGATGATGCCATCGGGCTTAACCAGATGAACGGTGAGCGCGGTCTCCGTTGTACTGATTCCCCAGATGTGCAGGTCATGCACATCGGTGATTCCGGGCAATTGTCGCAAATAATCGCGTACGGCCGCAGCATCGATGTTTTTGGGAACAGCATCCAGGGCCAGGTTGATGGATTCCCAAAACAGCGAGGACGTACTCGCCAGGATGACGGCCACAATGACCAGACTTGTGACGGCATCAACCCACACCCAACCCAGCCATGTGACCAGAGCACCCGATACGACGACACCGACCGAGACAGCGGCATCCGCGGCCATATGGAGAAACGCACCGCGAATATTCACATCATGGTGACGCCCGGACATAAATAATAACGCGGTCGCGCCATTGATCAGAACTCCGATCGCCGCCACAACCATCATCGTGGTGCCCGTCACCGGCACGGGCTCCGCCAGCCGTCCAATCGCTTCCCAACCGATGCCGCCCGTCACGAGGAGCAACACGAGCGCATTAAGCAAAGCGGCCAGTATGGAGGTCCGCTTCAAACCATACGTGTGTCGCTCGTTGGGCCCCACAGCGCCCAGTCGAGCTGCTCCCCAGGCAATCAGTAATCCCAAGACATCGCTCAGATTATGCCCGGCATCGGCGATCAGAGCCGTCGAATGGGACCAGATGCCGGTCGCGGCCTCAATGACCACAAACCCGGTATTGAGCGCCACCCCCAGAGCAAAGGCACGCTGAAACGACGCCGGTGGCGCGTGCTGGTGACCGTGGCACTCATGATTGTGAACATGCGGCATCGTAATCGGCGTCAGGCCTTCTCCTCAGTCTGTCGAGACAGACGGCACCGAACTGATTCATCCCGGACACTGTGAACGCCGGTTAAAACGTCCAACCGGTATACAGCTTCCTCTGAAAATCGAGCCATTCTTCCTGATGCTGATGGGCCTGGCTGTGTTCAATACGATCCGCGATCCAGGCGTCCATCGCCCGCAACCGTTCAATTAACACGGCCAGCATGTTGAACGCCAGTTTCTGCGCGGCCGTCGAACCGACGCGAGTCAGAATGTCGAACCGATCCCGACGAATCCCCGCCAATTCCACTTCGGTCAGGGCCTGAACGGAAGCCGAGTGCGGCGCCGGATTGAAGAACGACATCTCTCCAAAAATGCCGTGCGGTTCGAGCACCGACAATTCCTGTTCCTGACCGGATTTCGTTTTTTTTGTTATGCGACAGCGGCCCTTTAAGACCACACACAACCGCAGGGACGATTCGCCTTCAATTTGAATCCATTCCGCGGGCAAGTAGGTGGTGACTTCAAACATGCCGAGCAGTTCCTGTAACTCGCCAGTGCTCATGCCCCGCGCCAGATGACTCTGGGACAGTGCGGCAGCGGTCAAACCCTGTGACATCAGATTCCTCCCAAAACTGTGGCCCGACCAACACGTCCGATCCCGATGATGTAAGCGGCCGTCCGCAGTGAAACATGTTTCTCTTGCGCGATATTCCAAACGCGATCAAAACTATCGACCATGACGCGTTCCAGTTCCTGGCGCACGCGGGGCAAATCCCAACGGAAATGTTGTCGATTTTGAACCCACTCAAAGTAACTGACTGTGACGCCGCCCGCGTTGGCGAGAATATCAGGCACCACCACGACGTCTCGTTTTTGCAGAATTTCGTCGGCTTCCGCCCGCGTCGGATTGTTGGCCGCCTCAATCACGACCCGGGCGCGCATGTCGCGGGCCACGTTTTCGGTGATGACGCCACCCAGGGCGGCGGGAATCAGAATCTCGGCCTCGCATCGTAATAATTCGTCGTTGGTGATCGCCTCGGCACCAGGGAATCCTGTGACCCCTTTATGGTCTGCCGACCAGCGCAAGAGCGACGGGATATCAAGTCCCTGGGGATTGCGCACCCCACCGGCTACGTCGGTGATGGCCACAACCTTGGCACCGCTTTCGTACAGGAAGCGAGCCGTAAAACTGCCGACGTTACCGAACCCCTGCAATGCCACGGTGCTGCCGGCCAGCGTGCGCTTCAGCTTTTTGAGTACGGCATCGGTAACGATCACGACACCACGGCCGGTGGCTTCTTCACGCCCTTCCGATCCATGAAGTTCGAGCGGCTTACCGGTGATGCAGGCCGGACTGAACCCGTGGTATTTCTCATACTGATTCACAGCCCACGCCATGACCTGCGCATTGGTCCCCATGTCGGGAGCAGGAATGTCCTTATCCGGGCCGATCATGTCATGAATATTGTCGATGAACCGGCGCGTGATCCGTTCGAGTTCGCCACGGCTCAATTGAGAAATGTCGACAGCGATTCCGCCCTTGGCGCCTCCATAGGGAATATTGACCACCGCCGTCTTCCAGGTCATCAACTGGGCCAGCGTCACCACCTCGTCGGCATCGACCTCGGGATGAAACCGCAATCCGCCCTTCATGGGACCACGGGCGTCATCGTGTTGCACGCGATATCCGATAAACGTGCCAATCTCGCCGTTGTCCATCTCCATGGGGATCTGGACCTTCACTTCCCGCTTGGGGGTCAGCATCAGCTTGCGCATGTTCTGCGACAACCCCATGTGGTCAGCGGCCTGATTGAAGTAATAGCGAGCAGCTTCTACAGCATTCATAAATTCCTCGATGTCGAATCAGCGACAGCGGACGGTCCGGGGATTATGAGGACATCTGGAGAAATTCGCCAGATGAACCGGCCGAACGCGCGGTGACAGTTCAATCAATGTTTGGCGATCTGTTACCTCGGGCCCCGAGTCACAGCCGTCCGACGGCTGGAAATGAAACGGCGACAAGAACCGCACTACGACATGAGGTACCGCCCTGTCGTCATTTGGTGCGCTGACTTGAAAGCCCCGCCTGGGGAATTGGTCGTGGATAGCCGTCGCGGTCCTGGCGATCGCGAGCCCCAAATTCGTGTTCAAGAACAAATCGGGCCAGTTCCTGCGCGTACAATCCATGACCATCCACAGAGAACGCTGCCACATGACTCTGGAAAAACCGATCGGGCTGGCGATCGTTCAGAAAGGCCTGCGAGACGTCACAAAAAGAGATTTGACTCGACTGACAAAACTGCGAGAGCAATTCAAATGGTCGACGACTTTGGAAACAGGCATCGGCATTCACACCCGCCTGTTCACGGACCCCTTCACCGTTGCTGGCCTGCGCCGAAATCTGCCAGGGAGCCGGGCACATGGCGACGACCAGCTTGATCCCCCGCGAGCGAGCCAGATCATCCAATTGTCGAATCGGGCTGAAGGACTGGTCAATATACGATGACCAGTCGGGTGGCGAATCTTCGAGCCAGAGATATCGACACTTCTGCGATTCGATCGATCGCGACTTCTCGCTCAGCGTCTGTTCCGCCAGCAGTTGATTAATTTTCTGCCGGGCGAATTGCGGGAAGAGCACGACCGATTCACGGGAGCTCTTGCCGCGTCGGGGCATCTCCAGCGACGGATGCGCACAACTCAACGGATCACCGTCGCGATCGAGCACAGCGTAGCGCCGAATCTGATAATCATCGGCGACATCGGTCGGATCGAAATTGACGACCACGAGATCCGGTTCGAGAGCCAGCAACGAGTGGCGGAACTGCAGGTACGACAACAAGGGACAAAAATCGGGAATACCGGCATTGATGACCTCCACGGGTCGTCCCAGTTTCTCGGCCAGCATCTGCTGCATCTGGCCACAGAACGTATCGGACTCTTCCACAGCCGGCGCAAACGTCGACTCATCGCCGAGGCAGATGATGCGAAACACGTCTCGTGGCTTGGGAATTTCGGGTTCGGGCCCACGCACCCCAAAGCTGTTGATCGCAACCCGGACCCGCTCACCGCTGTCCAGATTCTTGACAGAAAAGACCCGAGATGGCTTCAAAGAATGGTGATAGAACCAGTTCTTGCAGACCAGGCCTCG
Source organism: Planctomycetota bacterium (assembly GCA_018242565.1). GTDB lineage: Bacteria > Planctomycetota > Planctomycetia > Planctomycetales > Planctomycetaceae > JACQFH01. The sequence continues at coordinate 10,443 of JAFEBR010000338.1, forward strand.
GTCGTAAAGATCACGTCGGGTGACTTGTGCCGTGGCCGAATCGTACACGCGCAGGCCGATTTCCGTGAGGCACGCCAAAATGGCGAGCATGACCACAGCATAGGCGAGGTGCTTAATCCAGCGGAAAAACGACCGAATCATCCGTGATTCTCTCGAAGGCGGGGCACTCCCCGGTTCCTGTCGCAACCGGGCGGATCGTACCGCAGATGGCATTCATCCACAAGACGACTTCGTCGACGCAAACACCGCCCTCGCTCCATTTTAACGCCATTCACGAGATCGAGAATCCCCCTGCTGTTCTCGGCTTCGGCCCCGACCCGGATGCCTTCCGCGAACATGCGACGGGCAACCCTGCCTACCTTGCGGGCAGTTGGATGCAACATCCCGTCAATTGCGACATGGAAACGCCCGTTCGGAGCAGCGACAAGGCTGGCATGAAGTTTGCCGCTCGTGACATTCGACTGTTCCTGATTTCAAATGAGGATGACGCCGTGGCGGATCGCCAAGATTTTGTGGTCAAGACGCTGGGGAATTGCCGGGTCGTTTCCCCGCTGGAACCGTTATTGGCGGCCAGAAAACGCTCGATCCATAACGTCGATGAAACCGACCGCGTGTTGTATGACGACATTGCTTCGGCGGCGATCGCCAGAGAACTGCCCACGGCGGAACTACCGGGATTCGAACCCGCGGGTCCACGCAAGAGAATTTTTTTCGATCCTTCCAAGACTCGGGCGGGGATCGTCACCTGTGGCGGCCTGTGCCCCGGATTCAATGATGTGATCCGTGCACTCGTCATGGAACTGCACTTCCGCTACGGCGTCAAAAAGGTCTTCGGCTTCCGCAACGGATATCAAGGATTTATTGCCAGACACGGACACCCTGTCATGGAACTGGCTCCCGATCTGGTCAGCGGGATCAATGAAGACGGCGGGACCATTCTGGGCACTTCGCGAGGTCAGCAGGACCCTGCGGAAATCGTGGATTGCCTCGAGCAACTCGGCATCAACATGCTGTTTGTCATTGGAGGAGATGGCACACTGCGGGGCGCCCTGGGAATCAGCCAGGAAATCGCGGCGCGGGGCTTAAAGATTGCCATCGTGGGGGTGCCCAAAACGATCGACAACGACATCATGTACATCGATCAGAGTTTTGGCTTCCAAACCGCTTTCTCGATGGCCTCAGAAGCCATCCGAGCCGGTCACTCGGAAGCCATTTCTTCGCCGAATGGTGTCGGTCTGATCAAGGTCATGGGACGCCATTCAGGTTTCATTGCCTGTTATGCCGCCTTGGCCAAAAGTGACGCCAATTTCGTCCTCATCCCGGAGGTTCCTTTTCACCTGCATGGCCCCTGCGGACTGCTGGCAGCCATCCAGGACCGCGTCCAACGCCGAGGACACGCCGTGATTGTGGCAGCCGAAGGCGCCGGACAGACGCTTCTCGATGAGACGCCGAAATCCACCGACGCATCCGGGAACGCGAAACTGGGAGACATTGGCTTGTTCCTCAAGCAGAAGATTTCAGACCATTTTGCCACACAGGGCCTGGAATTGAATCTGAAATATATAGATCCCAGCTACCTGATTCGCAGCGTGCCAGCCAACCCATTCGACAGTGTTTATTGCCTGCGATTGGCGCACAACGCCGTGCACGCCGCCATGTGTGGACGGACAGAAATGGTCGTGGGACGCTGGCACGGCCGCTTTGTGCACGTGCCGATTCCCCTCGCCATTCGTGAGCGAAATCAAGTCGATCCGAACGGCGACCTGTGGATGTCTGTCCTGGAAGCCACGGGGCAACCCTCGTTGTTTCAACCCGATCAGGCGCGCGAAGTGGCAGTCCCCGGCGACAATTGACCGGGCCGAGTGACTGGCCAGTGAACGCCCCCAGTGCCAAACCCGTCGATGCCGGTCGACCAAAATGGGTTGCGGCCCTCAGGCCACATTCGACGAATGGCAGGCCCGTGATTTCATGGGGCAACCCATCGGGATTTCAGGTAAGATCAGGCCGTCCACTGCGTCGCGCAGTTGAGTCGATTCAATCGAAATCAGGAATCCGATGCGTTCCATCAGCCGCTATTGCCTCAATGCGCTGCTTGTTCTGTGTCTGCAAGGCGGGGCGTTACGCCTGTACGCCGATGACCCCACTGCGGTGTCGCAGTCACAGGCCGAGCGCGCCGTTCAAATGATTCCCAAGAAAATCGCGGGGCAATATCAGGGCGGTCAACTGATCGAATTGCGCTGCGAGGAACGGATGGCGTATGTCGTCCAACCGACCGGCAAGACTGATCCGCAACGGCGCTGGGTTTGGGAATTCCCCTTCTGGCTGGGAATCAACGACGGGTTCGGCAGCCTGCAACACCGACACTACGTCGAGAAGCTCTTGGCGTCAGGATTCCATATCGCGGGCATCGATGTGGGCCCGTCGTGTGCCAGTCCGTTGGCCGCGGCCGCCTGCCAGAAATTCCATGAAAAAATGGTGACCGAGTATAGGCTGCATCGTAAGGCCCGCCTCCTGACACAAAGCCATGGCGGATTGATCGGATACGGTTGGGCATTTCGAAACCCAACGCAGGTCGACCGCATTGCCGGCATCTGCCCGGCGACCGACTTTCGCAGTTGGCCCACGACAACCAACGTGATTCCGTTTTCCCGACAAGGGTTAGGATACGAGATTGAAGTGGAGGAACTGACCCGCCGCATGTCAGAATTCAATCCGATCGATAATCTCGCTCCGCTGGCGAAATCGGGGGTCAAAATCCTGCACATCCATGGGGACAAAGATGAGCTGGTGCCCATGTCTGCCAACTCGACTGAGCTGGCGAAACGTTATCAACAACTGGGAGGAACCGCAGACATTGTAGTCCTGGAGGGACTGGGCCATGGGGGACAGATTCTGTATGAATCGGAACCGCTGCTGATGTTTTTGCTCTCCGACTGAAGAGTGACGAAGCCGCTGGGGCAAGGAGTCCCCCAAACGCGTTCGACAAAAAATGAGGCGCGGGATTGCAACCGGTCCATTATTTCAGGTCGGGGACCATTTCAGGCAATCCAGTCGTCGGCCGTTAATCAGAAATTCCAAACGAACGACTGACGGGACGACTTCGAGACCGAAACAGGCTGGCCATCGGGCGTGATTCGTGGAGCACGCGGTCTCCCGAGCGAACTAGGCAGGACTTCTCTCGAACCACGGAATTGCGAGGATTGTTTGCCGGCGCGTAGGCCTGAGTCGGTTGTCGGCAAGAATTCCAGATTTCTCGGAACGAGCCCCTTCAATGGCCCCCGGGGAAATCGTAGCGGGGTTCACCAAACCGAAACTTTTTCTTGTCAGGGGATATCGTCGCAGATCAGCGGACAGAACTTGAACGATTCCGTCTGGGAGGGAATGGATCCGAGATCCCGCTGATTGTGTGAAAAATTCCAGATTTTCCGGAGTTTCTGATCTGAGTTGTCGATCTTTTTGTAGTCGGTTTAAGGCACTTCCCGAATCTTCCGGGAATGCGTAAAATTCAGGCGTCCAGATTGCTTGACACAACGGACAGACTGATGTAACTTGCGACCCGTCAACCGGTTAACACCCGGTTGGCTAACAGTCGACCGCGATCAACGCGGGCAATTGTTTGAATTTGGCCCAAATGGGGGATTAGCTCAGTTGGGAGAGCGACAGGCTGGCAGTCTGTAGGTCAGCGGTTCGAACCCGCTATCCTCCACTCCGAAAGACCCGCAAGATTTTGCGGGTCTTTTTTTTTCGCCTCGACATCTGGACGGCCCCGCGGAAGGTGCCACCAGGGCCAGCAGATCGCCAGAACAAACAGGCTACGGGCCGAGCCAGTCAGAAGCGTCGCCTGGAGAAACAGCCCCCCTGGAGCCGAGCGGGGGCAAATTGGCTTTTTCGAGCTTCTTCTCCCCAGCCGGTCACAGACCTCGGGCAGACCGCAGACCTGCACTCCGGGAACATGCCAAACCTGGTCTTTGGCGTGCGTGGCTGACAACCGAACAAGCCAGACATTGCCACCTCGATTACGAACCCGGCTTGTTTTTTGGGCGCGATGCGTCGGGCCGTTGCATGAGAGTCCCCCCCTGCCCCAAGACGATCAAACCGACCGGCGTCGTGACCAACAACTGACGTGCAAACGAGCGTCGTGTGCTGTCGCTCCAGATAGATCAAAACCGGTCAGTCGGGATTGCAATCCGAAAAGCGTGCGATAAGCTCAAATTGTTTGGGCTGTCCCAGAAAACTCACAAAATAATTCTCGGGAGACAACATGCGTCGTTTGATCTTGGGCTGGATTGCGGTGTTGACATTGATCGGCGGGGCCAGTTTTCAGGACTGCCAGGGTGGCGGGAGACGGCGGCAGATTTGTTACGACGCGTTTGCATTGCCACAGAATTGCGAACCATGCGCTG
>JAFEBR010000033.1 GCA_018242565.1 Planctomycetota bacterium
GTGTCAACACGTTGCCCGGCGAGCCAACGAAGAAGATCAACAGTTGGGCACGTTCTTTTAGGCGCGTTTCAAGGCCGTTCGACTCCTCGATGAACAGGCCCTCCTGGGCTGCGATTGGTCCCGGCGCGCCGGGATCGATCTGAATCCGATACGAGCAACACTGGCGGAAACGCTGGAGTCGAGCGACTTCACGTCGGTGCAACGCCGGATCCAGACGCTGCAACAAGGCCCAGCGCCCTCTTCGGCGGCTTCAGCCCAAGAGCAGGCGATCACGCGCCCAGCGAACGCTCCGTGCCTTAAAAAAAGCGTACCGAAGCCGCAATCCGGCTTCGGTACGCGTCGTCAAAACGGAATTCCAGGTTGGCGAATCACGACGCCGACGAACGGCGCTGTGCGCGGAACCCTAAGACCAGCAGCGACAGGCAACCCACGACGCCAATCGTCAGACTGCCCGGTTCGGGGACGAAAACCGCTGGTTGAAAGCCGGGCACATCAGAAGGATCCACAGCAAACGCGAAGAAGTAGTTCGGGTAGCCAGAGATCTGCGACTGCGCGTAATCATTGTCGTTCGTAGCCAGCAACAGGTGTCGACCATCGGCGAGATCAGGGCCCCAGGCGTAACCTTCGATTTTGTCGGGCAGATCTCCTTTGCCGTTCACACTGGAGAACGGGTTCGCCTGTCGCAGCAGGTCACCGATATTGGCAAAGAGATGCTTGTCGAGCGGAGTTACGCCATTGGGAATGGCCGTGGCCGGCATCCCGTTCGAGGCATTCGTACCCGAGTAAACCGTGCCCGCCAGATCCGTGGGGGCATTCGCTTGATTGAGATCGATTTCATACAGCAATTTGACGCCTTGAGCACCGCTGGCACTGTTGCGCTCGCCGACCAGAAACTGATGGTCGTTAATCGCCAGAATATCACTGACGACGTTGCTGGTGTTGTCGAGGCGATAGTCGAACTGCTTCGGGGCTGCCAGCGGATCGGTCAGGTCATAAACAATGATGCGGGTATTGACACCGGTGAGACCTCCGTCCTGGATGAGCGAGCTTTGCATCATGCCCACGAGATGCTTCCCATCGGGCGTGATTGCCAAGCCTTCCATGCCGCGATTATTCACCCTGCCAAACGTGTTATTGGCTGTTTCGAAAGCCCCTGTGGCTCCGGGATTCGCAATCTGAAATCCTTGCGGCAGGGTCAATGAACCGATTTGATGGCCCTGCGCATCAAAATGCAGAATGTATGGACCATACTCGTCCGAGATCCAGACCGAATGGTCCGGCGCGACGACGATCCCTTCACTGTCGAGCCGGGGATTACCGGTGCCAACTGGGCTTCCCGAACTGATCCCCTGATATTGTTGATCCGACGAGTTTTTCAGCAGCACGGTGCCGGTGTTCTGCGTGTTCACCTGGTACGACGAGTACTTTCCGTTGATGTCGGGGGACCCAACCGGAGTGAGATTGATGTGAAACTGCTGAAACCGGTTGTCGTAGCTGGTGGTATTATCGACAGCAGCGCCGCCGCTGTAAACGACTTTGTTCGGACCGCGATCAGCGAGGGCGTAAAAATTGCCATTGCCTGCATAGGCCAGTCCCGAACCGAAACCATTCAACCCGTTTTGGTGCGACTTGCCGTCTTCCAACAGCGCGCCACCCAATCCGGATTTGTCTATGCCATTGCCGTCGATCACGGCAACACCCACATAGACGACGCCGCTCATTGCAGGATTGGCAAGGGTCGCCCCCATCCCAATCGCCAAAACGAAAGCTATGCCCCGCAGCCGAATCATCGTACCACCCCCCCCAATGTGAGATCGTGTCTGGAAATTCCCTTCCCCGGATCGACGACACGGTCAAAGGGAACCGGATTGTGTCGCCTGCACATGTTCTTTTCACGATGAAACGGTGAATATTTCGTGAGCCCGAGCGAGTAGGCACGAGAGTGCGACAGGAGCCACCCCATCCTTCTGTCGCGAAATACATTACGGTGGGAAATCTGGGACGACTGTGCCGACTGGGGTGTGCTGACACGTCAGGCGAACGAACGGATTGGCCGCGGGTTTTTTCTCACGGATTCTCTTTCATCGCTTTTGTGATATCCCTCCATTGCCGTGAACCTTTACCAAGACCGGCCCGCGCCATTTTCTTGCCCGGCGAGGCCACCCTCTCGGCGGCAGCGCAGACCTCTTAGCCACCCATCCTGCTTTCCCGTTCGCTGCTGCGAGTTCAAGTTCCTCCAAACCCAAGTATGAATTGGGTGGCCCCCTTTTTTAGCTTTCGGCGCCACCGTGAGTTGATAGGGCCAGCATGACCCGGCTCTGCACGTCCCTGTCGTTGGAAACGGCAAACATCTCTGGCAGAAAAAAGGCGGCATCGCCTGACAGATCGCCGGGGCGCGCGCCGACCGGGTGGCGCAGCGACGGGGTGGTGCTTTGATGACGCGAGCAAGCCACCGGGTTGATCCCGGTGGTATCGACGTGGAGCGGCGACAGCGGACGAATGTGCCGACACAGCGAACGGCGCGGGAACACTCGCGGTTGTGAGTCGCTCCGGCCAGCGCGCAGAGATTCCAGGCAACCCGGCCAAGCGGATTCGCGGATTCGTCCCGTGTTTGAGAGCGAAGCGGATACTGCCGGGGTAAACCCGGCAGCTCGCTGGGCTGCTTGCTCAGAGGGCATTCGCTCGGGCATCGCTGCGTGACACGCTGTGGCCGAGAAACCGGCGTCGCCCCGACAAAACCGCGCCGACGAGCACCAGCTCTGCTCCCCTTTTCTCCTGCTCCCCTGTTCTCCGGTCTCCTGCTCTCTCGGGCGCTGACAAGTTGAAAACTTGTCCCACGAAAGTTCATCCCGCGTA
>JAFEBR010000339.1 GCA_018242565.1 Planctomycetota bacterium
CTTGATCTGCCGGTTGCGCAGCGATTCAATGGCGGGGTTGTCGGTCGGGCCTTCGAAACCACAGTTCCAGCTGCGATTGTCTGGGGCGCCGTCCCGATTACCTTCGCCATTCGCTTCATTGTGCTTCTGTTCGTAGCTCACCAGATCGTTGAGGGTGAAACCATCGTGGCAGGTTACGAAGTTAATGCTCTGCTCGGCTTCGCGCTGTTTATGACCGTAGATCTGCGGACTACCGAGGATCCGGTCGGCGACGTGCCGGACTGATCCGGGTTCACCCCTCAGAAACTCACGGACGTCATCGCGGAATCGGCCATTCCATTCCATCCAGGTGTCGCCGACAAAGTTGCCGACCTGGTAGAGACCGGCCGCGTCCCACGCTTCGGCCAGGAGCTTGGTTCCCGCCAAAGCCGGGTCGGATTCGATGTCCCACAAAACGGGGGGATTGGGGAGCGGATGGCCCTGTGGGTCGCGGGCAAGAATCGAGGCTAAATCGAAACGAAACCCATCGACATGCATCTCTTCGACCCAGTACCGCAAGCTGTCGACGATCATCCGCCGGACGATCGGGTGGTTCCCGTTGAGGGTGTTGCCGCATCCCGAATAGTTGGCGTATCGGTCGCCTCCATTTTCCAGCATGTAGTACGTCGCGTTGTCGGCCCCTCGAAAGGAAATTGTAGGACCTTTGTGATCGCCTTCCGCCGTGTGATTGAAAACGACATCGAGAATCACCTCGATGCCCGCGCGATGCAGAGCCTTGACCAGGTCGCGGAATTCCCGGACGGCGCCGAGCGGATCGTGCCGGGAACTGTAGGCCTGGTGCGGCGCAAAGAACGAAACAGGCGCGTACCCCCAATAATTGATGAGTCCCGGGGGGCAATCAAGCGAGTCGAACTGGAAGATCGGCAGCAATTCGACGGCGGTGATTCCCAGTTCCTGCAGGTAGGGAATCTTTTCGATCAGGCCGGCAAACGTACCGCGCTTGTCGGCATGGACGCCCGAGTTGGGGTGTCTTGTAAATCCGCGGACGTGCAGTTCGTAGATAATGGTGCGCGAGATGGGCAGTCGCAGGGGGACATCCCCTTCCCAGTCGTAGTCACTGGGGTCGACAACGACACTGCGCATGGCAGTGGCCGTGTTGTCGCCCGGCAGGCGTCCCGCCTCACGATTATATTTCGCGGGAACGAAGACGGCTCGCCCGTAGGGATCGAGCAGCATCTTGCTGCCGTCGTACCGCAAGCCCCGTTCGGGGGCCCAGGGGCCGTGGACGCGAAACGCATAGACCTGCCCCGCCCCGATCCCGGACACAAAGATGTGCCAGAAGTGGTAGGTGTGATTCTCGATGGGATCGAGGGTGATCACGCGGGCCGGTTCCGGGTCTTCCGGGTTGGCAAACAGCAGCAATTCGACCGACGTCGCGTTCCGGGAAAACAGGCTGAAATTGACGCCACCGTCGATGAGCGAGGCCCCCAGAGGAGAGGCCGATCCGGTTCGCGAATTGAAAATCATGTTGTCCTGCCGCGCTGGAGCGCTCGGTCGATGGTCGTAGCGTAGGGAGTCCTGTAGCTGATCGTGTCAGATCCGTCGAGGCGGAATTTGTTTTCGTATTTTCCTGACACGAATGTACGGAAATCCCTGTAGGGCTCCAGTATCCCATGGAGGCTCTGCCGACTGCAATCGACCTCTTGACCTGGTTGGCGCCCGGGGTATCGCGACCTGCCAGCCGGGAGGCCCCGATTGGCTGAACGGCCGGGCCCCGGTCTGCTGGTTTCGCGGTGAAACCGGCTGTGGACCGTATTCTTCCGCCGGATCTGCCGTGCGACCTGCACCGGTGGCGCGGACGGTTCCCGGGCGGGCCCCAGATTTCAGCCGCCGTGCAATTCGACAAGGTCTTTATCGGCCAGGACGTGATCACGGCCGACACTCTGCCCGTCATGGGCCGAGGCACCCCAGATGCGGGCATGGGTCAGCTTGGCAGCCAGATCTTTATGCACTTTCTCGGCAAGGTCCTCGACCGTTCCCCCAATGGGAATCGTGAAAGGCGACTTGTAGTCGGCGGGCTTCCCGGGGGCCTTGGTGTAGACCCGCATGACTCCCAGCATCTGGTAGATGCGGTCACGCAGCGCGGCCGTAGATTCCGGATGATCGAATTCCACGGGCAGAACTTCAAAACGACCAGGGCACATTTCTTCGAAGTACGCGACCCGGTCGGCGCAGCCCGGGTCATCTCCGCGCGTCGGCACGAGCAGGGTTTTGATTCGGACTTGAGTCAGATCATCTTCGACGAATCCCGATTCTCGCGACAGCACGGTTTTGCGTTGTTCAAATTGTCGCACCACTTCCGCGGTGTGGTCGGGGGCGTCGTCTGAACTGCCATCAAAGCACAAGACGACGGCGTCCGCCGAGCGCACCATATTCTGCAGGTAAACTTCAAAAAACGAATCGGTAATGGGTGGCGTATCGATCAGTTGCACGACCACGTCTTCCCAGGGCATCATGCCTGGCTGCGGTTCGCGGGTCGTGAATGGGTAAGGCGCGATTTCGGCTTTGGCACTGGTCAACTCACCCAGGACCCGGCTTTTGCCGGCATTCGGGCCGCCGAGAATGACGATCTGGCCCGCTCCCTGCCGCGGAAACCGAAACGTTTTGCCAACCTTTTTCGGAGCTGCCTTTTCTGCCGCCAGTTCCGACCGCGCTTCTTTCAGGCGGGTCTTGAGATCCATCTGGACCTTTTCTGACGCCTTGTGCTTGGGCAGCAGGACCAGCATTTTTTCCAGGCAGTCAATCTGCTCCTGTACCGATTGGGCGCGGCGGTATTCTTCTTCGGCCTTTTTGTACTGCGGAGTTGCGTTAACAGCCATGAGGTTGGAACTGACCGGTGCGAGAAGGCAATTGTCCAGATACGACGAAACCGCGCGGGGGTGAGGCCGGCTGCGAGTTGCTCAGCCGACCTCCAGCCGTCGAGCGCGACGGTGGGCGGCATGCCCATTCGTTCGCGCCCCGACCACCAACGGCTACATCGTTTTGCCCAGAGCCGTGGCAACTTTTCGGCACAGTTGCATCGTCGCTTCGAACGCGGCGGGCGTCAAGGTTTGAGCGCCGTCGCTCACGGCCTTGGACGGATTTGGATGAACTTCCAGAATCAGACCATCGGCGCCGGCGGCAATCGACGCAGCCGACATCGAGGGGACCAGTGAGGCGATGCCTGTCCCGTGGCTCGGATCGGTAATGATCGGCAGGTGCGTCTTTTCGCGGAGGTAAGGGACAGTCGCCAGAGGCAATGTGAACCGGGTATGCGTTTCGAACGTGCGGATGCCCCGTTCGCAGAGAATCACATCATGATTTCCCTGGTCGAGGATGTACTCGGCGGCGAGCAGGAATTCTTCGATGGTCGCCGACGGTCCGCGTTTCAGCAGAATCGGTTTCCGGGTCTCTCCGACGGCCTGCAACAGGTGATAGTTCTGCATGTTGCGGGCACCGATCTGCAGGATATCGGCATATTTTGAGACGAGTTCGACATGGTGGGGCGTCATGACTTCAGTGACGACTGCCAGTCCGGTTGCGTCCCGGGCGGCGGCCAGCAGTTTCAAGCCGGCTTCTTTCATGCCCTGGAAGGCATAGGGGCTGGTACGCGGTTTGAAGGCGCCCCCGCGCAGGGCCGTGGCCCCGGCGGCTTTGACCTGGGCGGCCACCTGCATGATCTGCTCTTCACTTTCGACGGAACAGGGGCCGGCGATCACGCCGATGTGACCACCCCCCAGTACCAGGCTGCCACAACGGATCACCGTCGGTTCTTTGCGGGTTTCACGGCTGGCGATCTTGTAAGGAGCCAGAATCGGCATCACCTTTTCAACTTCGTCACAGGCTTCAATTTCAGCCTGGATCCCTTCCGGCTCCGCACCGGTGGCGGCGATGACAGTGCGCTCGACGCCGACAATGACGTGGGGCTTCATACCCAGGCTTTCCACACGCTTCATGATGCGGGTGATCATTTCCTGGGTGGCGAACGGTTTCATGACGACGATCATAGGTGCCTCGGCGGGTGGAATGAGCGGCGGAAAAACTCCGGGACAGAATCGACGCAGCGGGTGCGACTTCCTGCCAGGTACAAAAAAAATCAGGCCCTGAAATCGCGGGGATTCCAGGGCCTGGACAATTCAGCTTGTTTGGTGAGAGCTAGGTCTCCACTTGCATCGTCGTGCCCCGACATCCCTTCTGGGGATACCAGAAATAAAACCCAGACCAAAAACTGCGAAACGCAGTCTGGCTGTATTGAGCTTTATTCCGGTAAGTCAGAGCCGCCGACATGGAAATCACTCACATCCAAAAGAACTCGGGCATCGCTGCCGTAAACACTCGGCAACGCCGAGACCACTGAACAAGTTCCAAAACTTGAATCGCTGTTTTCAGCAGCACCAAGTTTCAGAAACGGTTTTTGGCTGCCTGACTGCTGCTTCCCGGTGATCGCGGTGTTCAGCCGCATCTTGGGTCGCAACAAACAGCCCGTCGACTGCAATCAGGCAGTCCACCTCCGGTTGGTACGAGATAACATATAGTGAACCACCTCCTTTCCAACTGGGACCATCCAGTTTCGGCAAGCCAACCTCGCCTACTTCCGGCTTGACTTGTCCAGCCGCGCCCACGTTAGGCGTCGGCACAGTAGCTGTTTGATCCTATGGCGGGCGATGAAATCCGTCAACTCCAAAATCAGAAAATGCAGTGAAAATACGGGAAATGACACGTGTTTTCGCAGGCGGAGCGTGGTTCGGCCGACCTGCGTTTCGCGCCAGGTGCACCTCGTTGCAACACCAGAATGTGGCGCTATGCGGGAAAAGTCCAGCCCCGCGCCGAGTGCCGATCGTGTCGACCACGAATCGGGTTATCGTCATGTTCATCGTCCGGTTGATCTCGATTTCCACGGGATGGCGGACCCTCGACGACTTCCGGTCCGTTCAATAGTCGTGCCAGCCCTTCCCGGGCGAGAAGTCCGTCTCCCAGGAACAAGTCCGCGGGCATGCACGCCAGAATGGCCTTCAGGATTTCTGTCCGTCTCTGCCGGGCCGCTCCGCCAGGCAGGTTGTATCCCGGAAACGCGGTCCGTAAGCACAACAGATACATTTCCCAGATCTGGTCCTGCCGGGAGTTCGAGCCACAACGCACCTGCTCTTCCCCAAAATCTCGCGCCCGTTGCGAATCGAAGGCGAATTCGTCGACGCCGTAGCGATACACCAGATGCCCTATGAACACGTCGGTCCAGCGTTCGATCTTGCGACGCAGACGATCGAGCACAAGGGCATTTTCCAGTGGCAGATAGGGACCATCCGCCAACAGGCGTAAGACCTGTTGCGTCGTCTGTTCATGCCGGGCCAGTGACTGGCTGGCGATTTCGCAAGTCGCGATCGGGTTACGGGTTCGGAGGCGTGCCGTTATGATGGCCCCCCAGATGCGAGTGACCAACCCCATTCCAAACAGGTCGTGAAATTCGATCTGGGCCGTCTGCCATACCCGACTGCGCTGGCTGCTCTCGGTACGTGCGGCCTGCTCGCGCAGTCCGTCCTGCACGTCCTGCCAGTGGCGCACCGATTCATTCGTCCAATGTTCAAAGCGTTCGAGAGTGCCGGCCGTCAGGTCGTGAGACGCTTCGATCAACGTCGGACTGTGAATCGACACATGAGCCGCAATTTCGATTAAGCCTCCCAGATGTAACACGTTGCCTCCTTTTGCCAGGAAGATTCAGACTCAGTTCCGTTTACGCACGGTCCGTGGCGCAATCGGTGAAATCGTGTCGTGTTCTAGTTTTCGATCGGGTGTCACAGAAATCGGAATTCGTGAGCACCTTGCGACCGAAAACTCCGCTCCACAGCGGTCGGCGACGTGACGATCCCCTGTCAGTCCACAGCCATTTAAGCAAACTCGGTGCCGGCTTCCTTCCGCTGTGCGGGCAATTGTGTAAAGTCTCTGCGGAAAAGGCTTTGCGTTTAACGTGGGGTTTCGGAGATGCGTTGAGTTGCGGTTGCACAACAGCAACACGTTGCTTTTCCGCCACGCTTGCCCGGGTTGCCCGGGGACTCAATAATCGGGTTCTGGAATACCCCGGCTTTTGCCCGACCAGGGCACACGGCGACCGCAGGCTGCCGAGCAAAAGTGGGGGCGAACGAGTCGGGCAGGCTGTGACGTGCCTCTCCGAATCGTGGAATTTCCTGACCTTTTCCGGATTCAATTCGCCGTCGACAGAATTATCTCTTGATCGGCGACGAATTGGCGTAGTCTGAAACACGCCCGGCGAACGGTCGGACAGTCCGGTTGATGTTTCTCGTCATTGAGATCCGAGGAGTTCTGAAATGACCGTCTCACCCACCCCCTCTGCCGCGTCGAAATCGCCTGTGGTCATGGGACTGATTGTGCTCCTGGTGCTGGTGGCGGTCGGGGTGGGTGTGTACCTCACTCGGGACTTGCAACGGTCGGCTTCGAAACAGGCCAGTCTCGACTGCGAGAAATGGACCACGGCCCTGAACGAAGCACTCGGTTTACTGGAAAATGCACCGGGTAATCGACTCGCAGATGCTGAGTCGCGGTTACAGGAACTCGCCCGGCAGTTTCCCAAAGAACCTGCCGCAGTCCGCAATCTGGCGATCTGCAAGTTTCTGTCGGTCGACCCAGCCTTGGCCAGTCCCGATTCCCCGCCGGTTGACCCGTCGACAGCCCTGCCGGCGATTGAAGCGGCGATGGCTTTGGAACCGGCCTCGCCCATTCCCCACATTCTTGCGGCAAAAATCGCGCTGTTTAAGCAGGACGCGGTTCGGGCCCTGCGGGAATATCAGGCGGCAACCAGGCTGGCTCCTGATGACTCGGCGATCTGGTACGAAATCGAACTTCTGGCCAGCGGGCCGGTCGACGAAGAGACTCGCGCTCAGGCCCGCGATGCCGTGGCGTCTGCCGTTCGGGCCGATCCCACGAACACCTTTTTGCTCAAATTGCAGTTGCTGAGTCAGGCTCGTGAAAAGCAACCTGCGATTCTCGATACGTTGCAGTCGTTACGCAAAAACATCGAACCGATATTACCTTCGATTAAGCAGAACGTGCGCGTCGATTTTGATGATGTTGCCCGTCAGTTGACCGAATCGGTCAAAGACGAAAAGTGGCCGAAGGTGGAGTTCGCCGCCCGGCTGATTAATAACGCCCTGACGCCCGAAGAATGGGTCCGCAGTGACCTGCGCCGACTGCAGAGACATCCGTTGTCGTACATCGTGACCAGTTTCAGTGCCGATGTGTGTGCGGGGGCCGACGGGAATACGGGGCCGCTGGAACCTCGCATCGATGTGCGATTCGAAGCTCAGGTTGGGGCGCAGGCGCTGCCCGAATTACCCGCCGTCAACGCCCTGAATTTGTCGGACATGAACCAGGACAGTCTGCTCGACGTAGTCGCTCTTGTGGCTGGTGAGGTGGTTGTCTTTTCGCGTGCCGAGGCGACAACCCCCTGGGCGAAAGCGTTCTCGGCGAAGGTCCGGGAACCGATGCAGGGATTACTCGTCGCCGATCTCGATCGTGATCTGATCGTTAAGGCGCGGCCGACTCCCGACCCCAAAGCCACGGCTCCCAAAGACCGCGACACCGCGGTCGTCAAGCCTTTGTGTCAGGCGGCGGATGCCGATGTAATTGTGTTTGGCCCGGCTGGGGTTCAAGTCTGGCGAAACGACTTGGCCGACGACGGAGGTCGGGAACTGGTTCTGGTCGAGCAGTCCGCGGAGTTCGATGGTTTGCGCGATGTACTCGCCGGGGTGCTGGCCGATGTGGATCATGATGGCGATCTCGATCTGGTTCTCTCGACCAAAGCCGGTGTGAGTCTGTGGGGGAATGTGGGGGGGCTCAAATTCACGGAGATCACTTCCCGCTCGGCGCTGCCCCAGGCCGATCTGGGCGCCACAAGTCTGGTCGCGGTCGATTGGGATCGTGACCTGGACATTGATGTGTTGATTTCTGGTCCCGGAGGGCAGACGGCAGGCTGGCTGGAAAACATGCGCCATGGTTCATTGCGCTGGCATGAGTTTGAGCCCCAACTGAACAAGCTGGCCGGGTCGACCGGATTGAGCGTACTCGAAGCCGATGCACATCCGTCTTGGGATTGTGTGGGGGCGGGGCCATCGGGGTTATGGATCGCGCGCACCACGACAGAACCCGGGGGGCCGGTGAAATCTCGTGAAATTTCACAGATCTCGGCGACCGGTGTCGCGAGAACAGTGGTGGGCGACGTCGATAACGACACGTATCCCGACCTCTTGGCCTGGGGCGAGGCGGGTTTGCAACTTTACTGGGGGCTTCCCGGAGCGCGTTTTGAACAGGCCTCCATTCTGCAGGAAAGTCAGCCTCTGCAGGCGGTCGCCGTTGCCGATCTGGATGGTGATGGTGACCTGGATCTCGTGATCGCCCAGAAAGACCGTCTGGTCGTGCTGGATAACGTGGGTGGCAATCTGAACCACTGGCTGGCGGTCCGGGCAAAAGGCGATGCGGGCGACAACAAGAATCAGGCCGACGTCAATGAATTGGGGATTGGGTCGCTGTTGGAATTGAAAGCCGGTCGTCGCTACCAGGCCCAGGTGGTGACCGGGCAGGTGACTCACTTCGGTCTGGGAAAGAACACGTCGGCTGATGTGTTGCGGGCGATCTGGACCAGTGGCGTCTCGCAGGCGACACCGTTGCCGAAAGGTCAGGTCGCCTTGTGCCGGGAGTATGTCATTGGCACGTCCTGCCCCTATTTTTACACGTGGAACGGTACCCGATTCGAATTCTGCACCGACGCCTGTTGGGCAGCGCCACTCGGGTTGCAGTTGGCCGAGGGGGTGTTTGCACAGCCTCGCGCCTGGGAGTACCTTACCATTCCTCCGGGGAAACTGGTCCCCAAAAATGGCCAATATCTGATTCAGATGACCGAGGAACTTTGGGAAGCGACGTACCTCGATCGGATGGAACTGCTGGTGGTCGATCATCCGGCCGATGTCGAGATCTTCTCGAACGAAAAGGTTGGTCCGCCGGACATGGCCGCCTTCCAGGTGCATACCGTGCGCAATCGCCAGGTGCCGATCGCGGCCCGCGATAAGCATGGCCGCGATGTGCTCAACGACGTCATCCAGGAAGATGGCGTCTTCATGAAAGGCTTCGACGCGGAACCGCGGCACGGCGTTACGGATGAGCATTTCCTGGAACTTGACCTGGGGCCCCTGAACAAGCCTGGAAAGATCACCTTGTTCCTGACGGGCTGGTTGTACCCGGCCAGTACCTCGTTGCGGGTTGGCCTGTCGCAGGATCAGTCGATCGCGCCGTTGCGTCCGCCCGCTCTGGAAGTTCCAGACGAAAGCGGCCAATGGCAGGTGGTGCGTCCGTTCATGGGATTTCCCGGAGGCCGGACCAAGACGATTGCGGTGGATCTGACCGGTCTGTTCCGCGAGGGCGACTACCGACTGCGAATTGCCACGAATCTGGAGTTCTTGTGGGATGCGGCCTTCTTTACCGTTGATGAAGAACCAGTGCCGGTGCAGATCACCCGTTTGTCGGTCACCTCGGCCGATCTGCATTACCGCGGATTCTCAAAAATCGTCCCCCGATTGGGTTTTGCCCCTGACGATTACGATTACCACTCGGTCAGCGTGGCGCCCAAGTGGGCCCCCATGGGCGGGTTGTTCACGCGGTATGGAGACGTCACCGAGTTGTTGCAGGCCGACGACGACGAACAGGTCGTATTTGGATCCGGAGATGAGCTGACGGTTTCGTTCCAAGTTCCGGAACAAGGTCCACCCCCCGGCTGGAAACGAGATTTTCTGCTGCACAACGTGGGCTGGGACAAGGACAACGATCTGAACGTGGTCACAAGTCAGGTCGTCGAACCGTTGCCGTTTCAGGCGATGAGCGGTTACCCTTATCGTGCCGACGAGGAATATCCGGATACGGACAGGCACCGGGCCTATCTGCGGAAATACCAGACACGTCGGCAAAATCCCATTCCATTCTGGCGCCAGACTCAACGATCGGGCGCAAACCCGTAAACTCCGATCTCGATAGAACTCCGTTATGAAACGCCTCGCGACTCTGCTGAGTGGCCTGTTTTGTGCCGTCGTTGTTACGTGCTGTACAGCATCGGCTCAGGCTGCCGACTTCCAATATCCCCTGGCAGTCGCTGCGGGGCCCGATGGCGCAATCTACGTCGCCGATAAAGACGCGCACGGCATCTGGAAAATCGCGGGGGGCAAACTGACGTCGTTCTATACCGGATCAAACAAATTCCGGACTCCGCTCAACGCCGTGCGCTGTGTGGCCGTGGATGCCAAGGGACGTGTGCTGGCCGGTGATTCGTCCACCCGTGAAGTATATCGGTTCACCGCTGACGGGAAGCCCGAACCGCTGACCAAAGGAGGGATCGGCATTCCAATGGCGATTGCGTTCAACAGCAAGGGCGAGATTCTTGTCTGTGACCTGGAAATCCACCAGATCGTCAAGGTGCCCGAAGATGGGGGCGAACCGGTGCGGGTCATCGACGTCGCCCGGCCCAGCGGGATCGTTGTCGATTCTCAGGACCGCGTCTGGGTCGTGGATTCCAGCGGGAAAAATCAGATCATTCGCATTCTTGCCGAGGGAAACACCGAGCCGGCCATCGAAGGCAAACCGTTTGGTTTTCCGCACAACATCGCGCTCGATAAAGAGCAGAACGCCTATGTCTGCGATAACTATTCCGGGGCGGTCTGGAAAGTCCCGGTCGGCGGTAAGGCCGAAAAATGGCTCGAGGGCAAGCCCCTTGTGAAGCCGGTCGGAATCACCTTCACCGGCGAGAAACTGCTGATCGCCGATCCGCATGCCAAGCAGATCTTCGAAGCCACGCTGGATGGCAAGATCGCCCCCGTGCCGTTTGAGCCGGCGGCCAAGTGATTTGAAGTTGTCTCGCCGGGGTGCCGAAAGGGGGCACTGCCGGCAACTCGGCTGCGCAGGCTGAAGACTTCAACGTGCTTTGTCTCGCTGTGTTTGAGCGAGCGCCTCAAGGGCCAAAGTCCGTGCTTCGGCGTGATCGACGATCGGGCGCGGGTAGTTCTTTCCTAACGAGACTCCCGCGTCGGCCAGCACGGACCGCGGAGCGTCCCAGGGTTGGTGCAGCCATTTCGTGGGGAGCTTCGCGAGTTCGGGGACCCATCGACGAACATAAACCCCCTCGGGATCGAACTTCGTGGCCTGCGTAACGGGGTTGAAGACGCGGAAATAGGGGGCGGCGTCGGCACCGCAACCCGCCGTCCATTGCCAGCCCAGTGTGTTGTTCGCCAGGTCGGCGTCGACGAGCGTATCCCAGAACCAGCGGGCCCCTTCCTGCCACGAGATCAGCAGATCTTTGACGAGAAACGAGGCTGTCGCCATTCGGACCCGATTGTGCATCCAGCCGGTGTGCCAGAGTTCGCGCATGCCAGCGTCGATGTAGGGATAGCCGGTTTGGCCGCGCTGCCAGGCCTGTAACGCCCGGCGATTTGTCTGCCAGGGAAACGCGTTGAAGGCCTCGCGTAACGGGGCGGTCGGCGTCTGGGGAAAGTGATACAGCAAATGAAACGCGAATTCGCGCCAGACGAGTTGACGCAGATAGGGTTCGCCCACGGTGTCCCCTTCTCGGGGGGCGGTCCGGCGGGCGAATTCGCGTACGGCATGCCAGATCTGACGGGGACCGATTTCGCCGAAATGCAGGTAAGGACTCAGCCGGCTGGTCCCGACGTGGTCGGGCCGATCGCGCTCGACAGGGTAATCGGCCACCCCCTGTTTCAGAAATCGCTGCAGTTCGTCCAGTGCCCCCGCTTCTCCGGGACGCCAGGCCTGGCGGAGGCCCGAATCCCAGGGGATTCGTGGCAACAGTTCGAGCTGATCGAGCGGAATCGTCGTGGGCCACTTCGCGGGGGCTGGTAGCGCCTGGGGTGCCGGATGCGGTAACGCTGGCTCCGGCTGGGCCAGACACTTCCGCCAAAACGGAGTAAAGACCTGGAAGGGAGTGCCGCCGCCGGTTTGAATCGTCCAGGGTTCAAACAGCAGGTTGGCAGCGTGGCTTTCGACTTCCAAACCCAGGCGTTTCAGGTCGGTCTTGAGTTGGGCATCGCTTGCCGTGAGCGCCGGTTCATAGCGTCGATTCCAGAACACCGCCTGGGCCCCGGTCTCCCGGGCCAGTTCAGGCACGATTTGAGAGGCCGGTCCGCGACGGATTGTGAGCCGCGATCCACAAACTCTCAGGCGACTGTCCAGTTCCGCCAGCGAATGGTGCTGCCACCAACGAGTGGCGCCACCGGCAGGCCAGTCTCCCTCGTCTTCTGGCGCCCAGATGAACACGGGAATGACCGGCGCACCTCGGGCGATGGCGGCGGCAAGTGCCGGGTTGTCGGTCAGCCGCAGGTCATTTCGAAACCAGAAGAGGGAAGGCGCAGTCATGTTGCCGTGTATAATAATGAAGTTATCAATATCCGGTGAGCTGCCCCTGTTCGAGGGCGTTGGTGATTATAGGACGCTGGCTATGGATCGTCCGATGACAAATGCAAGCGCCGCCTCCACTGCGGGGCCGTTTCAGTACTTTCGGGGATATCCCGCCCGCTTCGAGGAAGCTCGCCGACAGTCGCTGACGGGAGCATGGGGGTGTTGCGGGCCGGTGTTGCTGATTTCGCTGGGGTGTGTGGGATTCTCGGCGTGGGCGCTGTGCCAGACGTGGGGAACGTGGGAGTTGGTCGCGGTACTGGGGTTTGTGACCTGGACAGTTCTGGTGGGCAGCTCGCTGATCGCCCAGGTGAATGTGGCCTGGCAGACCAGTATCGTCCCCTACTTTCAGTCCGAAATTGGTGGCATCGAGTCATTTGCATCGGGGTATGCTGTCGCGCGGGCCTGCCAGTCACTGGATGCTCTGGCAGCCGAGTTGGGATTACTGCCCCTCTCGGCTTTCGGGTTCAATGACGACTGGGCGGGAGAACAATTGGTCTGGCATGCGCCCGCCGAGGGGTTGGCGACCTGCCAAGGTCTGCTGGCCGCGCTGGCCGACCGACCTGGAGCACTGCCTGGGCAAGAGCGGGTGATCCGCGAACTTCGCCGAATCGCCGCCGCGCTGCAGAAGGCGCACGAGAAGAAGATTCCGTTCTGTCTCTTGCTGCGCGTGGGCGATGGGACGAACGCCATGGAATGGGAACAGCGGCAGGGGACGTGTTTCTAAGAGTGTGGGATGGCCATCCTGTTGGCCCATTCGGAATCAAAGCGAAGTCCAGTTACCTGGAAACTCAAGAAACTTTGACAGGTTGCTCGCGGACTCCTCATGGTCAGAACTGTGGCTCGGTGCGAGGGGGGCGAGATACAATACCTGGGGCTATGACCTGTTTCGGCAGGCAGACTACGGACCAGATTTTTGAGGAGGAAGTTGGCATGGTGATCGGTATCGACCCGACGGTGGATTACCCCTTCAAATGCCTGTTTGGCAATCCGAAACACCCGGAAATCTCGATTCATTTCTTGAATGCCATCTTGTCCCCCGAACCGCGAATTTCGGACGTTACATTCCTGGAAACCGAATCTCGGCGGAAGACGGACGACGACAAGTTATTGATTTTCGACGTCAGGGCCCTGGATGATCAAGGACGGTCCTTGAATATCGAAATGCAGTCGACCAAACATGTCGGCCTGCCCCAACGCCTGGCTTTGTATGCGTCCAGCATGTACCACGGGCAATTCCGGTCTGGTGAACCATATTCCAGCTTGTGCCCGGCGATCAGTATCTGCGTGTTGGGGGCCGTCCTCTTCCCCGGTGTGCCTGATTTTCACCTCGATTTTCGCCTGCGAAACTGCCGTAACAACCTGGTGCTCACCGACGATCTTCAGGTTCACATTGTTGAATTACCGAAGTATAATTGGGTGAGGTCGCCTCCGCTGGAAGCCACTCCGCTGGAAAAATGGGTGTATTTCCTGCGGAATGCGAAGGATGTCACTCCTGAAGAAATCCTCGCTCAACTTATCGATCCGATTTTTGTGGAAGCTGCCGGAGTTCTCGAAATGATTGCCCAAACCCCTGCTGAACGCGCGATGTATGAAGCGCGGTTGAAGTTTGAAAGCGATCAAGCCTGGAAGATTCAAGAGGCCCTCAAAAAGGGGCGGCAGGAAGGACGTCAAGAAGGACTTGCAGCGGGCATCGCCCAGGGAATTTCACAAGGAATTTCACAAGGGCTGGAACGCGGAAACTATCTCGGACAGATCCGCCTGCTGCAGAGTTTACTTGGCCGTCCTGAGTCGCCACCGAATGAGTTGGCAGCGATGGAAATCGACCAACTCCAAAAACTGCTGACCGAACTGCAGGCCCAATTGCGGGACCGTCGTTAAAGTCACGGCTCCATCGCATGGACTTATCGAAGGCACCGACCGTTTATGTCCTTGCAATCACCGGCAGTTTGTCGGGGTGGAACCGTTCTTCGGAAGCGATGCCGAACCGAACGTCCACTTGGGCCGATCCAGGGCGCGGGCTGGGGATGTACAGGTTGGCAACGGCCCGCCCGATCGATATTGAACCTGTCCCCTTTTTGAATTACAGCCCCAGTTCTGTCCGGGCCTGGCAGAAGGCCTGGACGGCGAATTCCAGATCGGCCTGAGTGTGTGCGGCTGAGATTTGAGTGCGGATGCGCGCCTTGCCTGTGGGAACCACGGGGTACGAAAAGCCGATGACGTACACTCCACGGGCCAGCATGGCGCTCGCCAGTTTGCCCGCCAACGCCGCATCGCCCAGCATGATGGGGACGATGGGATGTGTGCCGGGCAGAATCTGAAAGCCGGCTTGGGTCATCTCTGAGCGGAAGAAATGGGTGTTCCGTTCCAGCTTGTCGCGGAGTTCTGTGGACGCCGTGAGTAGTTCCAGGGCCTTCAACGACGCCCCGGCGATGCTGGGCGCGAGCGTGTTGGAAAACAAATAAGGGCGCGACCGTTGCCGCAGCAGTTCAATGATTTCTTTCCGTCCGCTGGTGTACCCGCCGCTGGCGCCCCCCAGCGCCTTGCCCAGGGTTCCAGTCAGAATGTCAATCCGGTTCATCACTCCATGCAGTTCATGGGTGCCGCGCCCTTTGGGGCCCATGAATCCCACCGCGTGGGAATCGTCGACCATCACCAGCGCGTCATATTTGTCCGCCAGGTCGCAAATCGCCGGCAGATTGGCAATGTAGCCATCCATGGAAAACACGCCATCGGTGGCGATCATCCGAAACCGCGCGCCGGCCGCCTCTTTCAATTTGGATTCGAGATCGGCCATATCGCTGTTCCGATAGCGAAACCGCTGCGCTTTGCAGAGCCGAATACCGTCGATGATGCTGGCGTGATTCAGTTCGTCGGAAATGATCGCATCTTCTTCGCCTAGCAGCGTCTCGAATAAACCGCCGTTGGCATCGAAACAAGAGCTGTAAAGAATCGTGTCGTCCGTGTCTAGAAAGCGACTGAGGGCTGCCTCGAGTTCTTTGTGGATTCCCTGGGTACCGCAAATGAAACGCACGGACGACAGTCCGTAACCCCAGCGATCGAGCGCGGCGTGCGCCGCCGCGATCACGTCCGGATGCCCCGACAGCCCCAGGTAATTGTTGGCACACATATTCAACACCGCCGCGCTGTCCCCGACGCGGATGCGGGCCCCTTGGGGCGTGCTGATGACCCGTTCACCCTTGTAAGTCCCGGCGGCACGGATCTGGTCGAGTTGTCCCAGCACATGGTTACGGAAGGCGTCATTCATAGGGAATCTTTCTGTCGCAGTGCCTCTGTTTAGCCAATGCACAGTGTACCACGCGGGAAACGCGCCGAGCCCGTCCGGGCACGCCAGTTGAGAGCCTGCCCGGACCGGGGATCCACGCATTCAATCGCGCCAGTTCAGAATCACTTTTCCGGACTCGCCCGATTTCATCGCCGCAAAACCCTGTTCGAAATCCGTGTAGTGGAAGCGGTGTGTGATCACCGGGCGGATATCGAGTCCGCTCTCGAGCATGACGGTCATTTTATACCACGTCTCGTACATTTCGCGCCCGTAAATGCCATGAATTGTCAGCATGTTGAAGACCACGATATTCCAGTCGATTGCGATCTGTTCCGCGGGAATTCCCAGCATGGCGATCTTTCCCCCGTGAGCCATGTTGTCGAGCATGCTGCGGAAGGCGCTGGGATTGCCAGACATTTCCAGGCCGACGTCGAAACCTTCCTTCATGCCCAATTGTTTCTGGGCGTCGGCGAGGCTGTCGCGACTGACATTAAGGGCCACCGTGGCGCCCATCTTGCGCGCCAGGTTGAGGCGGTAGTCGTTGACGTCGGTGATGACGACGTAGCGGGCACCGGCGTGCTTCACGAT
The DNA here is from genome assembly GCA_018242565.1 of Planctomycetota bacterium. Classification (GTDB taxonomy): domain Bacteria; phylum Planctomycetota; class Planctomycetia; order Planctomycetales; family Planctomycetaceae; genus JACQFH01. The sequence continues at coordinate 16,349 of JAFEBR010000339.1, forward strand.
GGCCGCAGCCATGATGCCAATGGGTCCTGCCCCGGTGATCAACACGTCTTCTCCCAGTACGGGGAACGACAGGGCCGTATGCACCGCGTTGCCAAATGGATCAAAAATTGAGGCTACGTCGCGGTCGATATCGTGGCGGTGATGCCAGACGTTGGACATGGGCAGCACCAGATACTCGGCGAACGCCCCGGGGCGATTGACGCCTACCCCCTTAGTGTCTTTACACAGATGTCGACGCCCGGCCAGACAGTTGCGACACCGACCGCAGACGACGTGACCTTCGCCACTGACGACATCGCCGGGGAAGAAATCCTTGACGTTCGAGCCGACCGCGACGATCTCGCCGACGAATTCATGACCCACCACCATCGGGACCGGAATCGTCTTCTGGGCCCAGGCATCCCACTTGTAAATGTGCAGATCGGTGCCGCAGATGCCGGTACGGTCCACGCGGATCAGTACATCGTTGATGCCGTATTCGGGAATCGGGACGTCTTCCAGCCATAATCCGGGTTCGGAGCGGGCTTTGACGAGGGCTTTCATGGTGGCCATGGACGCGAACTCCTGCAATCAAGACGCGGGCGAGTGAAGGGTATCCGTAATAATGGACGTCGTGTACAATATAATAAACATTCCGTTCCAATATGCAAGACATGTTTCCACTATATTGCACATGGCTGCCATGCCGCGCAAAACCAAACCTGCCACTTCCGAGCCCCTGCCCAGTGCGGTTCCCGCCGACGATCTGGCCGATGCCATCACCCAGCATCTGGGGGACCGCGTCCGGCAATTACGCAGTGAGCGGGGTTGGTCGCTGCAGGTGCTTGCGAGTGCCAGCGGAGTCAGCCGATCGATGCTCAGCCAGATTGAGCGCGAGCAGGCCAATCCGACACTGGCGGTCACGCTGCGGATCGCTCAGGCGTTTGGCATGACCCTGGGAGATCTGGTGCAGATTCCCGATGCCAGTTCCAGCATCACGGTGATTCGAGCGAATGACCGGGCCTTTCACTATCGGTCCGATAAGCACTGCCGGATTCGAACCCTCAGCCCGCTGAACCTCGAGAAAGACGTCGAATTCTACGAAGTGCAGTTACAACCCGGCGGAGCACTCCGCAGCGCGCCGCATTTCCAGGGCACCCGAGAATTCCTCACCGTGGTGAAAGGCGAGGTTCGCGTCGAATCAGGACGTGATGGCGAAGTATTGCAGACGGGTGATTCGGTCAGCTATCGCGCGGATGTGCCCCACGCGATCATCAACGTCGGGACCAAAGACGCCGTGCTGTTCCTGGTCGATATCTACAGCAATGCGGCCCGACCTCGTTCCAGTTAAGCTCGGAACGAGACGTGGCCTAAGAACTTGAAGCACGTCCGGCAGGGCCTGCTCGGTTGAGGCACACGCATTAGCGCTGGCTCTCGGTGTCCTCGAGGCACGAGATTCTTCAGGTGCTGATGTCGATCTCGGCACCTTCCACGAAGACCCGGTTGACGCGAAGCTGGGGATCGAGAACGATGATGTCGGCTCGTTTGCCTCGTTCCAGGCTGCCCAGTTCGGCGTCGACTCCGCCAATGCGGGCCGGTGTGAGCGTGGCCATGCGGATGACTTCCCAGAGCGGGCGTTCGGTCAATTCCTGAAAGGTGCGGATCATGTGATCCATCCCGCAGACGCTGGACGCCAGCGCGCTTAAGTCGGGGAGCATGCCCACCCCGTCGTGCTTCGTGAAGCGTTCTCCGCCATCCTGCGGACCGATCAGGTATCCCGGGCCGTCGGGCAGGTCGAGCGCGCGGCTGCAGTCGGTGACCAGGGCCAGTCGATCGGGGCCTTTGATTTTGAGCGCCAGGCGGAGCAGGCCAGCATCCAGGTGTTTGCCATCGGCGATGACTTCGGTCGTCAATTCGTCGTAATACAGAGTGGCTTCAAACACGCCTCCCTGCATGGGATACATCTGAAATTGACGCAGCTTGCCTTTGTCCGACATCGCACAATAGAGGTGATCGACATGGCGGACGCCCCAAGTGAGCGCCTCGGTCATCTGTGCGAATGTGGCCCACGAATGTCCGGCGTTGGTCCGCACCCCTCGATCACGGCAGGCCAGAGCGAACTCTTTGGCCCCCGGAAGTTCCGGAGCGACCGTCGCATTCACAAGATCGTCTGCGTATTCGAGGTATTGCAGATACTCGTGAGCCACCGGGGGCCGAATCTCGGCCCCCGGGTGGGCTCCCTTGGCCTCTTTGCGGAAGTAAGGACCGTAAAAATGAGCACCCAGCACGCGGGCGCCGCGCGGATCGGGCGTCTGGCGAAAGGCCCGAGTTTGTTCCAGAGTCTTCATGATCTGATCGTGACGGGCGACCGTCGTTGTCACGGCCAGTCGCGTGGTGCCGTGCCGGGCATGGGCCCGCAGCGCCAGACGGAACGATTCCGGCGTGCCATCCATAAAATCGCCCCCGGCACCGCCATGCACATGGAGATCAATGAATCCCGGGGCCAGGTAACCGGCACCTGCGTCGATGACTGTGGCCCCGGCGGGGGCCGGTGCATGTGGCGCCAGGACGTCAGCGATCCGACCGTCATGCACCAGGATACTGCCCGGTACGAGCGAGTCGGGCAGCAGTAGTTGTCCACGGAACAGCAGGGAATGCGACATCATGCACTCTTCGGAAATGCGAAACTGAAGATGCCCCGTGTCGCCACGGGGTGCTGGGACGGTCGGGCGTCTTTGCCCGCATCATCGCGGCGATCTTATTTCTCTGCCGCGAGGTTCACTCGCACGATTTCGGAATCGTTGCGGGCGAAGACACTCTTCAAGGCGAACGCGGGATGCGACCAGATCGTCATTCGCTCATTCACCTTGCGGGTTGGTTCGACCAGTTTGGCACGGCTGAGTTCTTCGTAACCGGCGCGGGTCAGTCGGGCGATGATCAGATCTCCCTGTTCGTTATGAATGAAAAACCGGTCTTCGTGGGGAATCAAGAACGCGTTCCACCAGCGGCCTTCGCCGGTGGGTTGCCGGGTTTCCCAGACTCGCTCGCCGGTTTTGGTATCCAGGCATCTCAACTGTCCGTAACTGCACACGCCAAAAATGTTCTTCTCGTCGACCCACGGAGTCGGCATGATCGAGTGCAGTCCATCGGTGCGAATCTCGCTGTTGCTGTTGCCCTTCCAGACGGTCTGGACCGATTTGCCTCCCGGCCCAATTTCGAGCATCAACGGGCCGTTATAGAACGCGGTCAGAAACAGGCGATTGCCAATCTGCCGGGGCATTGGGACGCACAGCCCGGCCCGGATCTGCCAGGGGACCTCCCAGTAGACGCGACCGGTTGCAGGATCCAGCGACGACACGGCGTGAGGATGCCAGACGATGACCTGGGGGGTGCCATCGAAGGTCAGCAAGGTCGGGGGACAATATCCCGGTTCTGTGTCTTCCAGCGCCCGCCAGAGTTCGGCACCGGTGGTTTTGTCGAAGCAAATGACAAGTCCCTTGTCAGCGCCTCCCACCAGGGTGATCAGACGGTTCCCATCGACCACGGGCGAGGCGACCATGCCCCAGATGGGAATCTTGGTCTGAAAGTCCTCGGGGAAGTTCTTCTGCCACAGGACCTTGCCGCTGCCCACGTCGAGACAGAACATGTGTCCCATCGCCCCGATCGTGTACACCCGGTCGCCATCGATCAGGGGCGTCATGCGCGGCCCGGCGTCGTACGAGATGTCGTACCGCGAGGCATACTCATGCTTCCAGACCTGTTGCCCCGACCCGGCATCCAGGCACAAGACCCGTTCGATGCCCTGTGACTTGATGCGGTCCATCACAAAGACGCGGTTGTGCGCTACCGCGGGACCCGCGTAACCTTCGCCGATCGGAGTCGACCAGACGCGGGGTAACAGCCCCTTCGTGGGCAACTCGCGGACGATCCCGGTTTCACGCCAGACCAGGTCGCGTTGCGGACCGGCCCATTGAGGCCAGTCGTCGGCTCGGACCGTTGAACCGGCGAGGGTGGATAAGATCAGTCCCGACAAGAACCAGCAGCAGGAACAGGCGCGGAAGGGGGGCAGCATCAACAGGCCTCGTGGAATGAGAATTGGTGGGGGGCAATCTAAGACCAAAACCCCGATTTCGAGAGAAATCGGGGTTTCTGGAAACGCGTGTCAGGCATTCGGGAATCGGCGGCCCGTGGGGCCAGCACTTCCCAGTAAACTAGATCGGCCGCACGTTGGCCGCTCGCGGTCCTTTGCCCCGTCCGCCGTCGTCGACGACGTCAAATTCCACGCTCTGGCCTTCCTGCAGCGTGTCAAAGGCCCGGTTGGCCACTGACGAAACGTGGAAGAAAATGTCGCCTTTGCCCGTACTGGGCGAAATGAACCCGTACCCCTTGTCTGTGACGATTTTCTTGATCGTGCCCTGCGCCATATCTGACTTCCCCTGCTCTGAAACACGCGCTGATCGAATGCAGCGACTTCCCCAGGAATGCGCGACGCCGCGCCAGGAACATAGATCTGACAGCTCCTCTCGCGGCCCATGCCGACCGGCACAGGGCGCAACCCATTCAGCTTATCAGTCAAGATGGCAAAATTCAATTATTCCGCGATGTTCGACGGATTCCACAACATTCGCTATAAACTTGCCACTCAGGGAACGTTATGAAGCATCAGTTGTCGGAAACCCTCGGATCACGCACGTTTCTCGGGCTCCTCCTTGCGCAGTTCACGGCCACCTTCAACGACCAGGCCATTCACGTCGTCGCGATCTTTTATGCGGTCGATATGCTGGTCCGTTTCGCGCAGGTCGGGTCGATCGACGACAAGGCGGTCGTCGCGATTGTCACGGCGTGCTTTATCACCCCGTTCATTTTGTTTTCATCGTATGCCGGTCCACTGGGAGACCGCTTCAGCAAGCGTTCGGTGGTCGTGTTCTGGAAGGTGGCAGAAGTCCTGATGATGGGGCTGGCCCTGGTCGGGCTCGCGCTGCCGCACTGGTTCGGAGTGGATCACCCTCAGCTCCCCACGGTCGCCATCTGGAGCGCATCGCTCGTCATGGCGGTCGTGTTTCTGATGGGGTTGCACAGCACGTTTTTTGTCCCGGCAAAACTGGGAGCCATGCCCGAAATCCTGCATCCGTCCATTCTCTCGCGGGGGAACGGGGTTCTCGAAGGCACCAGTTTCACCGCCCAGATTCTGGGGACCAGTGCAGGGGGCATTCTGTATTCGTTGCTCAAGGGAGATCTGATCGCCGGCAAGCTGGTGCTGGGTGAAGAATGGAAGATCGGTGCCCTGTTGTTTCTCTTGGCGCTGGTGGGGATGGGGAGTTCGCTGTTGATGCGGCCGATTCCCGCGGCGGCCCCCGATTTGAAACTCTCCTGGCAGTGGTGGCGGCCGTTGCAGGAAAACCTGGGCATCCTCTGGAAGTCGCAGCCGCTGATGTTGTCGGTTACGGGAATCGCGTTCTGCGTTTTCATGACACTGTTTCTCAGGCAGACGCTGTTTTACTCGGCTGAAATCACCAAGGAATTGCGGGTGACTCAAGCCGACTTGGCGCGTCTGCAGGAAGAAGACTTGCCGACCGAATCGTCCTCGCACATCGATCGTCTCCTCGCGCAGGTGCTCCCTGCCCGCCTTGAGAAAGCCGCGCAGGAACCGGAACTGCGCGTGGCATTGCTGTTCGCGGTCGTTGGTCTCGGAGTGGGAGTTGGCAGTATCGTAGCGGGATATGTATCGGGGCATCGGATCGAACTGGGATTGGTGCCGATCGGCGCCCTCATGATTGTCGTCTGTACGATCATCCCCTGTTTTGCGCCCGGCGCTCATGGCCTGTTTGTGGCTCTGCTGTTCGGAATTGGATTTGGCGCCGGTTTCTATCTGGTGCCGTTGTACACCCAACTGCAGCACCGAGCTCCCAAGCAGGCCAAAGGGAATGTGGTCTCGGCCAGCAACTTCCTGAATGTGGTGGGGGGCATTATTGCCGTCGTGGTGTTTTTTACCCTGACGTTTGGCCTCGAGAGGACTCTGGCTCCCGGTGTCGGCATGAAGCCCGATGTGACGAATGTTGTATCATTGCAGCAACACATCGTGGAATTGTACAAGCAGCGCAAGATTCCCCCGCTGTTGTTTGGAGTCACCAGCATTCTGACCTTCAGTTCGTTGCTCTTCCTGGTGCAACGGTTGCCCGATTTCTATTTGCGTTCGGGAATCTGGTTGCGGTCCCGTGGACATAATCCGCTGCGGGCGGTGGGGATCGAACACATGCCCACCAAAGGTCCGGTTCTGCTGCTGGCCAATTGTCAGACGTTCGATGCGGCTCTCGATTTGGTTGCGTCAGTCGACCGTTACGTGCGCCTGGTCCTGATCGAAGAGCCGGGTGCGCCGCACTCGCGCCTGCAGAAATGGGCTGAACATGCCGGAATGATCAGCGTGCCGGCTGCCGGATCACCCGAGGCC
>JAFEBR010000340.1 GCA_018242565.1 Planctomycetota bacterium
CCGGTCAGATCTTTGCCGTTGAACAGGCTCTTAAAGCCGGCTTCATCATCGGCGGCGTGGGCGACCGCGGTCAGCGACGCGGTGCAACCCAATGCCAGCAGCAGGGCTGCCGAGACGCGCAGGGACGCTTGCACAAGACTTCTCAGTCGTTTCATAGAGCACCTAATTCCCAGGGAAAGTTGAAGTTTCTCTGCCAGACAAAAATGGGACAGCACTGCGGCGGTCGATGGTTGACCACCAGAGCACGGCACTGCGCCTGAAGCTGGCGACTTGCCCAGTCAGCCAGGATCTGGCCAGCAGTGTACAGCGAAGGGATTGAGAATTCATCTGTGCGGCGATAGGCTGGGTCCGAGTCCGTGTTGACGTATCGTGATGATCCTTTCTTACTCTTCCCGTTCAGGAGCACGTCATGCGTTTCACCGGTGTTTTGCTCTTGTGTCTCTGGTCGGCGGGGGTGTCGACCGCGGCCGATCTGCCCCAGCCTACGGGAGACAGTATTGTCGCTCCGAATGCCAAACTCGAACTGCTGTTCGAACGTACGGCGCCGATTAAGGGAGGGTTGACCGAAGGCCCGGCCGTGGCCCCCGATGGCAGCATTTACTTCTCGGACATTCCCTTCGGTTCCGACAAAGGCATGATCCTGCGTTTCGACCCGCAGACCAAAAAGACAACGGTTTTCACCGATGACAGCCACAAGTCGAATGGTCTCAAATTCGACGGCAAGGGGAATCTCTATGCCTGCGAAGGTTCCGATGAAGGGGGGCAGGCCGTCGTCCGCTGGGATGTGAAAACCAAGACCCGCACGGTGATCGCCGACAAGTACATGGGCAAACGCTTTCTGGCCCCCAATGACCTGGTGCTGGACGCGGCAGGCCGGATCTATTTCTCGGACCCGCGCTACCTGGGGACCGAACCGAAAGAGATCGATCACAAAGCCGTCTACCGGATCGACACCAACGGCACGGTGGTCGAAATCACTCGGGAATGTGAAAAGCCAAATGGCATCGCCCTGAGCCCGGACGGCAAGACCTTGTATCTGGCCGATCACAACAACGGCACCGACCGCATCCTGGTACCGCCCGACCCGAACGAAAAGGTCACCCCGGGGGCGATGAAGATCTATGCCTTCCCCCTGGGGGCCGACGGACTGGTGAACGGCCCGCGCAAGATTCTGGTCGATTTCAAAGATCAGGCCGGGTGCGACGGCATGACGGTCGACGCGAAGGGACACATCTATCTGACAGCCCGCGGCCTGAAGCGTCCAGGGGTGATGGTGATTGACCCGACCGGCAAGGAAGTAGCGTTCATTCCCACCGGAATGCCCAATCAGACGGCCGACAAACCGGCTGTCGGCATTCCCAGCAATGTGACGTTCGGGCTCAACGCCGACCGGAACAAGCTGTACATCACGGTGGACACCCAGCTGTACCGGATTCCGCTCAAGGTGAGCGGCTTTGTCGTCTGGGCCAAGCCCTCGCTGGCCGGTGCGGAATAAGCACGAGGCGAAACACAGAATCCCCAACAGACGCCAGCACGCTGTCTGTTGGGGATTTTTTTTGCGGCCCACCACGGCGGGGCGAAGTGGCCAATATCAAGGGACGAAAAACGGGGACTAATCGCGGACTTCCACCCACAGCGCGATCTGCACGGCCGCTTCAAGGGGCATCTCGGAAATCCCCAAAGCCACCCGGGTGTGTCTGCCGGCATCGCCAAACAGTTCGACGAGCAGTTCCGAAGCCCCGTTCAGGACTTTCGGCTGACTCTGAAAGCCGTGAGCCGAATGAACGTAGCCTTCCAGCCGCACGATCTGCTTGATCTTGTCGAGGCTGCCCACGCACAACTTGATCTGGGCCAAGGCATTCACGACGCACAGGCGGGCCGCGTTCCAGCCATCTTCTTCATGCATCTCGGCCCCCAGTTTGCCGACAAAGGCCAGATGCTTCCCGATAAACGGAAGCTGGCCACTGGTCACGACCAGGTTGCCGGTCCGCATCACGGGGATGTACGCGCCGACCGCCGCGGGAGGCGTAGGCAAAGGCAGGCCGAGAGATTCCAGTTTGGCTTCGATTGTACTCATGAAAAACTCGATTCAAAAATGAAGATCAAATCCGCAGTGTCTCGGCTCGCAGGGCAAATCGCCCCGACGAAAGGCCGCCGAGAACGCCAGGGAACGCAAAATCCATGCATCCCCGGCCGGCTCAAATGCGGACAAACACCTTATTGCGATACATCCAATACAAAATCAGCCAATCGATCGCCAGTGTGACAGCGCCGAGGACGACCGGTTGCAGCGGATCGCTCAAGAATTTCAAAGCGGCTTCACCACCGTGGGTGCGAAATGACCGCTGGATAAAACCGTGCAGTTCGATGTGCACCAGGAAGTAAATGGCGATGGAATTCATGCCAATGATGATCAGAGGGAAAAACACCTGCCGCAGGCCCCAGGTATCCACGAGCAGATAAAATCCCGCCGTGAACAGCAGGCACCATCCGCCACTGACCAGCACCCACGCCGGGGTCCAGATGCGTTTGACACTGGGACAGAGGCCGTAATGGTCGAGGGCCCACCCCGCGGCGAGTGCCAGAGCGCCCCCCACCGCCAGACAGGCAAACTTCTTCCCCGCCGACCATTCGCCTCGCAGGCACCCGCCGGCCAGCAAACCGAGAATCATCGTGCCCAACGTGGGAATAAAACTCAACGTGGCGTATCCGCCCCGATTCGGCTTGTAGGCTTCGCCATGCCCCAACAGTTCCGGAATGCGGCGGACGTAGTTGTCGTCAAATGCAAACGCGAGATTGCTGTTTTTGTTCCAGTGCCGGGCGAGACCCGTGTAGGGAGGATTCTGCGCCTCGAATTCGGGCGTCACGCCAATGGCCGCGTAATCAAAGTCGGGGCCCCGCTCAGGCGGGTTGTACAGGGCAAAAGCTCCCCAATACCCCACCAGAATGACCACCAGGGCGACCCACTGCACCCAGGGGCGGGCACATCCCAGCAGAAACAGAAACAGGTAGCCCAGGCCAATCTGACTCAAGGTGTCTTCAAAGGTGAACCGGGTCTGGCTGGTATGCGTCGATCGCAGGAAGACCCCCAACGCCACCAACAGGAATGAGCGCCAGGCGGCGTGCAGGAACATCCAGAAAAAGCTCTGCCCCTTCTGCCGACGGCTCAAGATGGAAAAAGGCAACGCGGCCCCGACCAGAAACGAAAACGAAGGTTGAATCAGATCGTGCAGCGAACAGCCGGCCCATTCGACATGTGTCGTGTGAAACGCCAGCATCTGCCACAGGGAACTTTCGGGAAACGCTTTAGCGGCCTGCGCCAGATGCAACACCTCGGCCATCATCAGGAACATGACCAACCCGCGATACGCATCGAGCGACGAGAGGCGGTTGGGCAGGACGGGTGCAGGCGATTCGGTTTTCGACATGAAGCACATTCCCATTTGAAGGATTTCCAACTGACCAACAGCCGGGGTGCCCGCGGAGCGATCCGCCGGCACCGAGAGCGGCCTGCGTCAGGCCAACAGGCCGGGCACGAGTTGTCCGTGGATATCGGTGAGTCGAAAGTCGCGTCCCTGGAAGCGATAGGTGAGTTTGGTGTGCTCGAAACCGAGCAGGTGCAGAATGGTGGCGTTCAGATCATGCACGTGCACACGATCTTTGGTGGCATTGAAACCGAATTCATCACTCTCGCCGTACGAGATGCCGGGCTTCACGCCTCCTCCGGCCAGCCACATGGTGAACGCACTGGGATGATGATCTCGGCCATCGCTGCCCCCCTGCACCATCGGGGTGCGGCCGAATTCGCCCCCCCAGATGACCAGCGTGTCTTCGAGCAAGCCGCGCTGTTTCAGATCTTTGAGCAGCGC
>JAFEBR010000341.1 GCA_018242565.1 Planctomycetota bacterium
CAAGCCCACGAATGACGGCATGAGGCTGTAAAATGGGGGGCGTCTCGAAAGCACCGTTGATTTCTGGGGCAGCAGAGGTCCGCGTCAGTTCGAGATCACTGGGACGGGCCGATCCGGCGGGAGCCTGCCGTCTTGAGTAACGATACGACATCTTCATCGAGGAGCCATCGGTCATCTCGTAATTGGATGGCCGACTCGGCATACCGGGCCAGATAGGCATCCCGCGTCGGATAGCGCTCGGCGATTGATCGCCGTGGGTCCTTACTCTTGATGCGTACGGCCGCAGTCGATGGGAATGGCAGATAGGAGCCATTCCAGCGACCGAGAGCCCCCGCGGCACCGACCTCGTCAGAACGAAGGTTCCAACCGGTATACGTCGCCAGGGGGACGGCAATATCAGGCAACCGTATACCAGCGATTTCGTTACCATCGGCGTCAACCGCTGGGACCAGCGTCTGGTACGCCGGTCCTGTTCGTGGGGGGACAAAGTCTGCCAACCCGTGTTCTTTGAAATGCGGTCCGAAATCGAGCCGCAGGGGCATGTACAGGGCTTGCGGAAGTACGACGCCGGGAATCGCCGGGAACGACTCGCGATAAGTGGCCAGGTCAACCAGTGTCCGTTCGGAAATCCGTGGAATCGTGCTGGGCGGGGGATCGAATCCGTGTGTGACCCAGCGGTCGAGCGCGACGAGCAGTGCCCGCAGCACCGGGCGATGATCAAGGATATTGACGGGATTTTGATAGATCCCGCGGTCAGAAGAACCCGAAACGCCGTGTTGTCCCCCGGTGATGAAGTAAATTCGCACATTCGGATCCGGTGCGATATCGACCTGCCCGGCCACATCGGTGTGCAACAGCGATGTCGCTCGAGTCCAGTATTCGGTCGACGTTGTCGTGAAGAACATTTTGGGAATCCGACCGGCGGCGCGGGCACGTTCCAGAATATCGCCCCGTTCGCCTGTTACCGGGTCGTATTGCGGCGTGGAAGTGAACGGGAACACATCGGAAGGGGACAGGTTGTCTTCGTGCTGACTGCCATGTCGCGTTGTCTGGGCGAAGCGGTGGTTGAAATACCCTTTGCCGCCACCTCCCACATGATCGAAGGTCCCCTCGAAGACCTGGCGATTCGCTTCATCCTGGTTAAAGCCTTCAAATACGAAGTGATTGATAAATCGTCCCGACTGCGAGATTCCGAAGGCGTAGGCCTGCTCCACTGTCCCGCGCAGCGGATTGGCCTCGCCATTCTCGGCCCGGTCTGCGTATTTAAAAAAGCTGACAGCGTCGCGGACGGCTGCGAGTCCCAATCCGGTGACGCGCGGATCGACCGCAGTGTAGACGAGCTCATACAGCCAACCGGGCTGAAAACCCTGTTTGAGATACAGATTTTTCGGATCGGGAATCACCGTGCCATTTTCGAATCGTGCGAACGCCCATTCGTCTGGCGGTACCGTGAGGGGAGGTTGCGACCGCGATGCGCGCCGCGTTAATTGCGCTTCACGATTGTCTAAGGTCACACTGGCATAGGGATCTGAATTTCCCCAATAGAACGGCTGGCTGAATGTCGGGCTGTTGACCACGATTTCGGCGTGGACGCGACCTGTAATGGGCTTTCCATTCTGGGTGGCAATTGGTAACCCGATCAGCAATCGATCATCGCCAGGCTTCACGTCGCCATTCCAGCCACACCAGAGCAGGGAGTAGCCCTGTCGCATCAGAAAGCCGTTTCCGGCATCTGCCGACGATCTCGGGTTGTTTCCGCTCTGGTTATTAAAGGCTCCCAGCGCCAGTTTGTTACCACGGTTGTTGACGTCGTAGAACAGTCGCCGATTACCCCGTGACGCATCCAGCGGTTTCAGCAACAGGAAATCACTCCAGAATTCCACTCTGCCGCGAGTGTTTCTAGGGGCCAGGGACACGTCGGTAATCCGCAGGTTCGCCGAATGAGCTGGGTCGACTTCCAGGAACAGTCGTCCAGCAATGCGTTCGTAGGGACCGGCAGTACCAAATGCTTCGCCCTCGGCGAATGGTTCTCTTTGATCGATCTGCACACGGACGACTTCGGCTGAGATGTGCTGCGTGTGGAAGACACTGAGAGTCAATGCACCGAGTATTGCGCAGACGCTGAACGTGCTTGATAAACGCATAGGCAGATCCCTGAATCGGCCCGACGTTCTTCCTGATCGGGGGCAGTTGAGAAAATGACGTGGATTCCGTGATGCGACCGGCCGAACACCGACAAGTTCGCCGTGGGCATTCTTGAAAGTTCAAATGAGCCGTACAAGAGCAACCGACTCAACTTGGCAGGCTACGGCCACCGGTTTGCGAATTGAACCGCAATGGCCCGGCCACGCCCCTTCGAGGCGCTGAATTCGATCAACACAGGACAGGCCTGCATCGATCTCGAATTGAAGCCGACGCCGCTACAGTCGGAAGATTTCGGTGGTGCCGCCGTGCGCAGAAAGCGGAGTGCGAGAGATATCGCGCCAATGGCGGATATCGATGCGATACGGACCCTGTGGATGGTCAAAACTGCCGAACCGTTTTACATAATCTTCCAGGCGGCCGAGCTTCTGCCGGGTTTCGAGTTCACCAGGATGGTCGCTCCCCGGGGCATGCCCCCAGAGGATTCGGGAACCTCCTTTAGAAACCAGAACGAAGACCCCCTCGTCGATTTTGGCGCGGTCGGCGGTGGATGCGGGACAGGCAATGGCCACCAGTCCGAGTTTCTTCCAGACAGGCCCCAATGCGACGGCCAGTTGTGCCGCATCTTCAACAACTTTGTCGCCCCAGGTTGAGCCGGCCGGCCCCTGCGGGGTTGAGGCCACTCCCGTAATCACCGGGTAAGTGCGTGATTCGGAAACTGAAAAATCCTGTGCGGGGAGCAGCACGCCCTGTCGGTCAATCGGTTGCTGTCCCTTGTGCACTTCGACCATGGCGACTGGTTCGCGGTACTTCAAGTCGACTGCGATCCGGGCGGGATACGCCTTACGGACGGAGACGACCTCTTCGACCCAGGGGTTCGATTCAAACGCCGAGGCGATTTCCTGGGCCAGCGAATCATCGAGCAGTCGCAGTTTTTCAGGAAGATCCGCGTTTTCGATGACTCGGTTGAGCAGATCTCGAGGCACCCAATGCGGGGGTTGGCTGATCTCAATGTCGGCGGACGACAACTGGTACTCTGGTCGTCCCGAGAGATCGGGAACGCGCCCGACGAAATGCGGAAGCAGGATGCCCGCGAGCACGACGACGGCCGCCGTGGCCAAAGTGACCGGCCGATAGAGTGGACGTAGACCTGCGAACAGCCTGGCACGGGCCGAGCCTAATCCCGAATTGGGTTTGGGATCCTTTTTCTTTTTTGCTGCGGCCATCGCCATCTCGCGTCAGATTGCTGGGCGCGTGGCAGATCCCGGCAAATCGACGAGAAATCTAACCTCGCGCCGAACGCATCACAGCCCGCTCATAGGCGTGCTGCATCGCCGAACTCAGGCAAGCCTGGCACAACTCGGCCATGGTCCACCCGAGGCGCGCTGCCGCCTTCGGTACCAGACTATGATCGGTCAGCCCGGGAACCGTGTTCACTTCGAGCACGATGGGACAGCCGTTTTCATCGACGATCAGGTCGACGCGCACGAGACCGCAGGTTCCAACGGCGGTACAAGCGCCCCGTGCCGTTTGAATGATGCGATCGAGTTGCCCTGCCGAGACGTCAGAATCGAAAAGATGCTGCGTCTCGTCATCCTGGTATTTGGCCGCATAATCAAAAAAGGCCCGTTTCGTAGCAATCCGAATCGGGGGAAAAACCCGTTCATCCAGCAGTCCGACCGTCCATTCTGCGCCGCGAATTGCCCGTTCCATCAGACCAAAATGATCGAGCTGAAAGCATCGATCCAGGGCTTCGGCCAATTGGGCCTTTTGCTGAACAATCGTGACACCCAGGCTCGACCCTTGAGCGTCTGGTTTAACGACCAGGGGATAACCCAGTTGGTCGGCGAGTTGTTCGATCCTGGCGCGCGCATCAGTATCGTGGATCAGCACATAGGGGGCCGTCGCAATCTGCGACTGAATGAAACGTTCCTTCGAGGCCGACTTGCTGATGGCCAGACGCGAGGCGGCGACGCCACTTCCCGTGTAGGGAATCAGCGCACGTTCCAGGATCTGTTGCACTTCGCCGTCTTCGCCGAATGTGCCATGCAGGGCGATAAATGCGACATCGAATTGATCCCACGGAAACTCATTGAGGTTCACATGGAGCGGATCGACCTGCCGAACCACGTGTCCCAGCGATTCCAGGGCCCGGCTGACGGCAGCGCCGCTCTGGAGGCTGATTTCGCGTTCTGCCGAGGGGCCGCCCATAAGGAGGGCAACTCGCAATTTACGTTTGGGCAAAGACTCAAAATGCGGGGGTCGCATGGGCGCATCCTTGCGCATGAAAGGCGGAATGACATTCAGATCGGAAGTTCGCAGCCGGTTCGAAAGCTTCCGCCTGCAGTCCCCGTGAGACGCAAGTGCGGTTGCTGGCGGACACGTCGCACGCGTCTTACCAGATTTGCAATTCCAACTCCAGATCGACTCCGAACTGCGAGGCCACCTTTTCGCGGGCCTGTTCGATGAGATCGAGCACTTCCTGAGATGTGGCCCCCGGTTGGGTCACGATAAAATTGGCGTGCCGGTCGCTGAATTCCGCTTTGCCCTGGCGCAGGCCTTTGAGACCTGCCTGTTCGATCAACCAGCCAGCGCTCATGCCCCGCGGATTCTTAAAGACACAACCGGCCGACTGGAAGGTCAGCGGTTGAGTCGCCTTTTTCATGATCCACAGCGTTCGCATGCGATTGGTGATCGCTTCCGGATCTTCGGGATGCAGTTCAAAGCACGCTTCCAGAATGATCAGCTCGTTCAGGCTGCTGAACCGATAAGCGAACGACAATTCATCTTCGCGGCGAACGTGAATGTCTCCATTGGCCGTCAGAACTTTGGCGGAAATCACGTGTTGACCGATGTCACCGCTTTTGCCCCCGGCATTTCCATGCAGAGCCCCGCCTACCGTTCCGGGGATTCCGACCAGAACATCCAATCCTGCGAGGCCGGCTTTTGTGGACTGGGAAATCAGATGGGACAGAGACGCGCCGGCTCCAGCCGTAACTCGATGGCCCTCAATTTCGATCCGCGAGAAGAAAGGATCCGAGAGTTGAATGACAACTCCCTTAACCCCTTCATCACGAACCAGCAGGTTGGATCCGCCTCCCAGAACGCGCAGAGGAACCTGGGTCTGGTGGCAAATTCGGACGATTTCAGCAAGTTCCTCGGCATTGCGGGGGGTCATGAAATACTCGGCCGACCCGCCGGTTTTCAGCCATGTCGAGGGGGCCAGAGGTTCATTCCGCCGTGTGATGCTTTTGAAGTCTTCGAGTGAACGCATGGTGAACTTTGCCGATGTCTCCCGCCCCCATAGTGATCAAAACGTCTCCTGGCGAAAGCTCATCCTCTAATGTTCGGACAGCCCGGTCAAGGGTATCCATTGCCCGGGCGTTCCCCCCCGCGGCTTGAACCTGCTCGGCCAGCGCATGAGCCAGTTCCGTGGGCTCGTTGTGCGCCAGTTCACGGGCCGCGTAGACCGGCACCAGGAGAACTTGATCTGCCCGCGTCAGGCTCTCGGCAAAATCCGCAAACAGGGCTTGTGTTCGCGAAATCTGGTGCGGTTGAAAAACACACCACAGCCGGCGTTTGGGGAACTCCTCACGGGCCGTTTCCAACACGGCTTTGACGGCGGTCGGATGATGGGCGTAATCATCGATGAGCGTGACTCCGCGCCATGATCCCACGACCTCAAACCGCCGACAAATGCCGGGGAACTCGGCGAGCGCGTCGCGAATTGCGGTGGTATCGGCTCCTGCGGCATGAGCCAGTGCTGCTGCAGCCAAGGCGTTGGCCACATTGTGCCGGCCCGGAACGGGGAGCAGAATTTCCGTGAAGAAATCACCGTGGTGGTACACGCGGAAGCGCGTTCCACCTGGCGATTTGCGAATGTCATTTGCCTGCCAGTCGGCTGCCGTTTCGACCCCGAAGGTCTCGACCGGAGCCAGGGCGGCGATGCACGACGTTTTCGCGGGTTCGCTGCCGGCGGGAATCAGCAACCTGCCACTCGCGGGCACTTTCTGGGCAAACTCAGAAAACGCGGCAATGGCTTCGTCGAATTGCGGGTAACAATCAAAATGATCGGGCTCAATTCCCAGGATGACGGCGAATCTGGGAGATAAATCCAGAAAGCTGCGTTGGAATTCACAGCTCTCGACCACGAAATGTTCGCCGGCTCCAAACCACCCGCTCACCCCCGCACCGCGAACTTCAGCCCCGATCACCACGGAAGGCTGCAACCCGGCCACGGTCAGAATGCACCCTGTCATCGCCGTAGTGGTGCTCTTGCCATGCGTTCCGGCAATGCACACACCTTGACGATTTCGCATGAGCCGCCCCAGCATTTGGCTGTACGAAAACTGGGGGATGCTTCTGCGCCGGGCTTCGAGACGCTCTGCGTTATCGGGGCCAACAGCAGGACTGTAAACCAGAACGTCCGTTTCTTCCTGGATGAAGCCCCGGTGGTGTCCCGGGTGAATTCGCAGACCGCGTCGGGCCAGGGCCGAGACTGTGTTTGATGTGGCGTTGTTGTCGGATCCCGAAACCTGCCAGCCAGACCCGGTGAGCAGTTCCGCCAGGGCCTTCATTCCCGATCCACAGACACCGACCAGATGCGCCGACCGAGGGTGGTCTTCTGTTTCTGGAAGAGTGACAGAAGGCGTGGACTGTACGGTGCGAATTGCTGAGCGAGTCTTCATGGCTATAGGCGAGTATCGGATTTCCATGCCGACAGACTTCATGCAGACGTCACGACCGGACTGCAGCGCGGCGGAATCTTAATCGTCAAAATCGTTCGCAGGTAGAGGAAAAGTGCGGGAAATTCGGAGTTTGCTGAACTTTGCGGGCATGTTTGTGCCCCGGTCGGTTTTCCTCCCAGGCCTGTTCTTGAACCGACCCCCTGAATGGAGACGAGTGAATCTCAGGAACCGAGATTCGTCACAGTTCTCTGGTTGCCTGGGATACAAGGCGTACAACGGGAAGAGTGACAACTTGATCGAGGCCCGATGAAGCAGCCCTGGTTTTAGGGCTGAAGGCGAGATGATCATGGATTTAGCGGCGAGAGCTAGGCCTAATTCCAGTGATCGGAAACGCCTCGAAGGGCGCGACGCAGAACTTTGCCGGGCTGGTTCTGCGGTTGAATCGTATCGCAATTCTGAAGGAATGACGTACTGACCGGGGGCCATTTCGTTCCGGCCACAGGAGATCAGGGCCCGCAGAGATGGACTCGTTTTGTTCTAAGTCATTTCCCTGAAAAGGCTTGTGCTGTCTCTGTTTGACTGGCCAGAATCTGGACCTCTGCGCGGGACGCCATCATTGTAATTTTTACAGTAAGAAGCGGAAGACTGCGTTGAGTTTAACGGTCAGGAAGAATGCTCCGCAGGAACCGATCGTTCTGCATATTCGGATTTTAACTCGCCGAATCCAATTAGGAGAAGAAGTCGGCGTTGTTCGAATTTGACGACTGTTCCAGCAAGGATTCGGTTATGGTTCATTTTCCAAACCCGGCGCATCACGGGAATTCGAAGGGTAGCCTGCTCTCTGGGTGGGCTCGTCTGTTTCAGTCGCCGCGCCGTGCCGCTTGCGCTGTCGCACTCGCTGGAGTTGGCTTTCTGGGACTGTCCTGGCTGGCCTGTGAATCGTATTCGGCGCCTGGCCGTCACACCCCCACTTTGGATGTCGAGTCATTGTCGCAGACCGATATCACGTCGGTTAAGGGACGATTACGCCATCCTGATCTGGTTGTGCGAATCGAGGCGGCAGAAGCCTGCCTGCACGCCGAACCGTATTACCTGCCGGCCGTTCGCGAACTGATCTCGGCCGTGGCTGATGAGGATTCACTCGTTCGCTACTTTGCCGTGAACGCTCTGGGCAATACGACCATCGAGAACTCGCAGACGCTGTTGGCACTCAGTTGGGCTTTGACCGACCGCGATGCGGACGTGGCCGTTGCCGCGTCACTCAACCTGTCGCAGTTATTTGATCAGGACCGCGCGGGTTCGCGTGAGGAACTCCAGTTGTCTCCCCAGGAGGTGTCGCAACTGATCAGCAAATTGCGAGATGGAACACCCGTCCAGCGCCAGAATGCAGCGATCAAGTTGGGGCTCTGTGGCTCGGCTGCCTGGAAGGCAACGGGTGTGCTCCGCAAAAGCCTGGCGGACCGCGACCCGATTGTGCGATTGCATGCGGCTCACGCCCTCTGGCGCATTGATCATAAGTCGGTCACTGTCATGCCCAGGTTGATCAGCCTGCTGCGGGCAACCGAGGCACCGGTGAAAGTCGGCGCCGTCAGTGTCCTGGGGCAAATTGGGCCGGACGCGGCTGAGGCCTTGCCAACCCTGCTGGAAATGCTCGCGAACAGTACCGGACACGAGCGACTGCACCTGGCCTGCATGATCTCTCGAATTGATCCCGACTGTCGACCGGCACTCGAAATTGTCGCAGCCGGACTGGCGGAGGACTCGGCCGACCTCAGATATCTCGCCGCCCTGGCTGTGGCTTGCGGACCCTCGGGGGCGGGACGTGGTCAGACCCTGGTTCAACTCACTTACACAGAAATCCGGGCGCTTCGTTCAGAGGCTGCGGCGGACGAACTGCGGCGGATGCAGCCCGAACCGACACTCGTTGAAACGGCTCCGGCCGCAGTTTCGGCGATTCCAGAAGTCGAGGTGCCGGAAGAGATGGATGAACCTGAGGAAGAACCTGTCCAGCGACATGTTTCCCGCGATGCTGTGGTTCCCCAAACTGAGCCGGCTGCGGTCGAAGTCCCGCGAGTTGTTGAGACTCCGCGGGTGTCACAGCCCGAATCCGTGAAGCCATTCGTTCAGGCTGCGGACCAGCCCGTCGTGAAACCGATCGTCCCGGTTGAACCCGCTCGACCGACCGAAATGAGTGTCGCTGAGACGCCAGCTTTCGAAACTGTGGCGGCTCCCAAAATTGTCAAAGTGGCCCAGACGGCCCCCCGGCCGAATGAATCCGCAATGGATAACGATGTTGATCCCACATCGGGCTTGAAGAAGATTGGTGATGTCCGTGCTGTGATCCGGATTCAAGAGGAAGAACGGCTGCCGCCGGATTACGCGCGAGCGGCACTGGCGACCTTGGGCCCGCCACGCGTGCAACCCCTGGGTTACAGACGGGGATTCGCTCCGGTGGGTTTTGGCTGGGATGCGCCCGCTGTCTGTTTCCGATCACTCTACTTCGAAGATATCAACCTGGAACGCTATGGAGTGCATTACGGGTTCTGGGAAATTGCCCGCTCCACGGGATTGTTCACCAAGAATGTGCTGTTGTTCCCCTACAAGATCATTGTCCAGCCTGGTGGCGAAAACATCTACACGCTGGGTTACGACCGTCCGAACAACTGCATGCCGATGTACTGCTACTGTGCACCGCGACCGGAATGGTCGATCAAACGCTGGTGTGAACGTCAGCGATGCCGGATTTACCGTGCCGCAGATCCATTCGAAGGACCGGATGGCGTCTGTCCTCACGATGATTGCGAATAGTTGGGAAGTTCGTTGGCCACCGCCGTATCTGCTGGTTCGATCAACTCACCGGGGCGAACCGTGGGAGATCGGACTGCGTGCGGTAAACAGAATGTCGCGTGGAACTCTGTTCCCTGAATCAGGGAGAGTCCACGCGACTTTCTTGTTTGTTAGGCTTGTCTCGTGCCCGCCTTTATGCCTCAGAATTGTTGACCGGCGTCCTGGTTGTCCGGATGCAGCTGACCGAGGGCAGGCCGCCGGGGGCTGACAATACCCCCGGTCTATTTTCGTGATGGTCGCAACATGATGCGTCCATCGCGGCCAGCGGACAGAACGGTCGACCCATCCGGGGAAAATGCGACGACAGTGACAGCACGGTCGTGTCCCTTCAGCGTCAACAGTTCCTGGGCATTGGACTTGTTGTTCGGCTGGTTGAGACGGGGATCCCAAACTTTCACAAACGTGTCGTTGCTGCCCGTGATGACGCGAGTATGAACCAGGTCTTCCGGATTCGAAATCGGAGAAAAGGCCACTGAGTTCACCGGGCCGGCATGCCCTTCACATTTGTTCCACAATTGAGCCTGCTGGTTTTCAATTTTCCAGACCTTCGCCAACTTGTCATTCTGTCCCCCCGAAATGACCCAATTCCCATCGTTTGAGAACTCAGCACACAAGGCGGCACCATCGTCGTGAGCGGCCCAATGGGTCAGTTCCTGCTGGTCGTTGTTGATGTCCCAGATCCAGACTGTGCCGTCTTCGCACGCACTGACGAATTTCTCGCCGTCGGCGGAGAAAGCGATATGGTGCACTCGTGACTTGTGGGAGAACGTTTTGGCCGGTTGATCGCCCTCTTTTTCGAAATCCCACAGACGGACGTAGTTTTTCTCACCATCGTAGCCGGCCG